>JAZDPI010000190.1:0-4823 GCA_043797775.1 Candidatus Eiseniibacteriota bacterium | reverse complement strand
TGGAATGTCTACCAGCACCTTGGTCCCGCGTCCCTCTTCGCTCGAGATCGAAATCGAGCCCCCGTGTTCTCTGACTATGGCCTGCGAAATCGAGAGGCCCAGGCCAGTGCCTGCAGATTTCGTAGTGAAAAACGGCGTGAACAACTTGGAGAGATTCTCGCTCGATATGCCGTGCCCGGTGTCCGAGACAGTGAGCCTCACGAATTGGATGTTCCTCACGGCGGCGGCGGGCTTCGTGTCGCCCTTCCGCCGGCCCCCGCTGACCGACACGCTCCTGCTGGTGGTCCTCAGCTCGAGCCCCAGCTTCCCACCGGAGGGCATGGCCTGGATGGCGTTGAGGACGAGGTTGAGCGTCACCTGGGACATCTGGCCCGGGTCAACGTAGACAGACGGGAGGACGTCCTGGCTTTGCAGGTGCACCTTCACCTGCTGCTTGGAAAGCTGTTCCTCTACGAGGGAGAGCGTCCTCTCAATGGTGAGGCACATGTCGTGCTTTACGAGCTGAGGCTGCTTGGGCCTGGCGAAAAGAAGGAGATTCTCGATTATCTTCTCAAGCCTGCCGACTTCGTCCAGTATCACGTCTGCAAACCTGATGCGCTCGTCGTCCTTGGCAAAGCGCGCCCTGAGCACCTGCGCACTGGTGCCTATGCCGGCCAGAGGATTGCGGATTTCGTGGGCGACGCCCGCCGCGAGCTCTCCCAGGGACACGAGCCTGTCGATTCTCTTGCGCTGCTCGGACTTTCGCCTTGCCACCGGTTTGAGGACGGCGAGGCTTCTGATCTCCGGAGCCGAGAGGCGCACCATCCGGGCAAGAACGGGCGTGCGAGAACCGGCCTTGCGCGCAGAGCCTCTTTTGGTGGCCACGACCGTCTCCTTCTCGACAGTCTCTGCGCCCGCCTCCCCGATCGCGAGGATGTCTGAGTCCCCCTGGTTCGGGAAGAGCGACGAGGAATGAAGCCTGGCCGAAGCGGCGACGCCCAGGAGTCTCTCTGCGGCCCTGTTCATGTAGGTGACGAAGCCCCTCCTGTCGAAGGCCACAAGGGCTTCGGGGAATTTATCAGCTATTTGTGATGCCTTTTTGTGACGAGGCCTCTTGGCCCGGGTGACGGCTTCCATCGCAGAAGAGAAAACACCTACCTATCGAAAACGGGTTGAGACGGTTGTTTCAAGCCGGACTCGGAAACGAGCCGCGCTTGCGACTGGCGCAGTCAAGCTAGCACTGCCCAAAGCAGGTGTCAATACAAAAGCCCCGCCGCGGGGCGGGGCTCAAGGAAGGGAAACGAAGCAGTTTGCGATTCAGCGCCGGCGTTATCCTACGAGCCGTCTTCGTCTTCCTCGAGAAGACGATCGACGAGCCTCCGGGCTATGTCGCGGCGTACCTCACTACGGTTGTAGTAGCCGTCCGTGATCCTCTGCTTGATAGCTCTGAGGCGCTTCTCGTCAAGCAGTATGCCGTTTCCGGACCTGCCTGACTGGCGGCATTTTCTGGGTTTGGGCGCTGACATTACTTTCTGCCTCCTAACGTTGGTATCGGCACAAAGTTACAGAACATTAGAGGCAAGTAACAGAAAACCCAGCCCGCTTGCAGCCAGGCAGTAGTAGCCGAAGTATCCCAGTTTTCCCTTCCGGACGACGTGAAGGAGGCTGAATGCTGCCAAAACCGAAGAAAGACACGCCACTGCGGAAGCGAGGGCAATGAAGCCTGCTCCCGGACCCCCGGCCTGCGGGAGCCCTCCGGCAAGCTCCAAGACCGCCCCTCCCAGAATCGCCGGAAGCGACAGGAGGAAGGAGAATCTCACGGCTTCCTCCCTTCCAATCCCGCACAACACGGCCGTGGCTATGGTCGCCCCGGACCTCGATATGCCGGGGAGTATCGCGACTGCCTGGGCCGCTCCGATAGCGAGAGCGAGGGCCGGAGTGACGCGCAGGCCCTTGTGTTTCGCGAACCGCGTGGAAAGAAGGACGACACCCGTCACCGACAGCATGGCTAGTGTCAGGCGGACGTCGTGAAACAACCGTTCGACGGCCCCGCTTGCCGCCGCGCCGACGAGGACAGCCGGCAGAGTGCCGACGACGAGTGCGGCAAGAAGCTCGCGGCCTTCTCTGCGCTTCTCCTGCCGCCCTCCTGCGGGGAGAAAGACGTGGACAATCGTGAGGAGCTCCCGTCTCATCACGAAGCAAAGGCCCAGCGCCGTACCCACGTGGAGCCAAACCTCAAGGCTCACGCTGTCCAGCCTGAGGCGCATCAGCCTCTCCACTATGACCAGGTGCCCCGAGCTGCTCACCGGAAGGAGCTCCGTCAGGCCCTGCACGAGTCCCAGTATGAGAGCCTTGAGCCAATCCACGTGTTAGACGCTCCCTGCGGCTATGGTCACCAGACCACACAACATCGCAAGCTTGAGCAACCTCACTGCGAACCTGACCCTCTCTTCCGACGTAGAATTCCACACCGTGGCCGCCGTCCAAAGGAGAATGAAGTCCACCACGATGATTCCCGGAAGATAGAGCCGACTGTAGAGCCCCAGAGCGTATGGGACAAAGCCAAGGCCCGCGAGGCCCACACACAGGGCCGCAGCAAGCCTCGCGACGGTGCGTGGGCCAACCACGCCTGCAATGCTCCTTCCGCCCGTGGAGAGGTCCCCCGGCAGGTCCTGGACGTCTTTCAGGATCTCCCTGGGCAGGTGCACGAAAAACGCCAGAAGAGCCGGGAAAAGGACCGGACCGGGCCTTCCGACTGCCAGCCCCCCGAAGATCAACGTGAGCGCGGCAAGCAGGGCCACAAGAACGTTGCCCGCCACCGGCAGCCTCTTGACCCGGAGGCTGTAGAGCCACACGAGACTGAGAGAGAGAATCGCGAGGGGCTGAGTCATCGGCGGGAGCTGAAGCGCGAGGACGAGCGCCAACCCCAGGCAAACGAGAGCCACCAGCACGGCCATATGCTTGGACATCTGACCGGAGGGAATCGGTCTGGAGAGACGGTTTATTTCGTCGGACCGCACGTCATAATAGTCGTTCAGCGCGTAGCCAAACGCGGCGGCGAAAAACACGCAGGAAGAGGCCAGGAGCATCGACCTCAGGGCTTCAGGATCTGCAGCCGTGAGAGAGCGGGACAGCTTGCCCGAAGAGGGGGTCAGTTCCCACGCGGAGGGGCTCCGAAAGGCTATGCCCAGGTCAACTGCGAGAAGACCGCCCAGAAACGTGGCGACTGCCGCAGTGAGGGAATTCGTGAATCTGATCACTCTGAGAACGCCGCCTATCCTGGAAGGGAGCGCTTTCACCTCAGGAGCCTGTCTGCGGCAAGATAAGCATCCTTTGCCTTCGAAGTAAGACCCTTCTTGTCGTACGCCACGCCGAGATAGAAATAAGCCTTGCAGTCTCCCGGCATCAGCCTCGTGACGGTCTCGAAGGCCTGAATCGCCTCATCAATGGCGTCTATCTTGTTGTAGGCTAAACCCAGGAAGTAGTGGGCTCTGGCGTCTCTCGGGTCGTAGGCCACGCAGCGCTTGAAGTTGTCTATGGCCAGATCGTAGATGCCCTTGCGGCTGTAAACCTGACCGAGATAGTAGGACGCACGAGGGTTTCTGGGATTGAGCTGAAAGGCTCTCTTGAGCGACTGGAGCGCTTCGTCCAGCTTGCCTCCGTGCAGATAGGCCACCCCAAGGTTGAAGTGCGCCTCCGCCGAATTCGGATCTCGCGATATCGCCTCCCTGAACTCGGACACGGCCTCGTCGTAGAGTCCCTTGTCTCCGTATACTGCGCCGAGGTTGTAGTGCCCCTCTGCGCTGTCCGGATCCAACTCGATGGCCCGCTTGAAGGCCTCTATCGCCTCGTCGTGTTGCCCAAGCTTGTCCAGGACGAAGCCCAGGTTTGTGTGTGCCCGGGCGTGAAGCGGATCGAGCCTTATCGTCATCTCGTACTCTGCAAACGCGTCCTCGAACGAGCCTGAATCTGCGAAGGTAACGCCCAACCTGAAATGAGCCTCGACGTTGGTTGGGTCCAGCTCGATCGCCTTCTTCTGCTCCTCGACGGCATCCTGGAACCTGCCGCTCAGCGCCAGCACCCGGCCCAGGCTGTATCTTATCTCCGGGGAGGAGGGATGAAGCTGGCAGGCCCTGGTGAGGAGCTTCAGTGCTTCGTCGAGCTCGCCGGCGGCCCTCAGACAACTCGAAGCGAGAATAAACACCTCCTCCGAGTTGTGCCCACCCTCGATGAGTTTCCGGAGGACGCCTACGGCTTCCGAATACTCCTTGCTCTCCTCCAGCATACGTGCGTAGTCGAGAGCGATCTGCACGTCGTGGGGATTATCCCTGTATGACTTGCAGAGCTTCTGAGCGTCTTTCTTTTCAGAGAATCGAGCAAGCCGCATCAGTTCTGAAGGCACTACTTCCCGTCCGGCCGGCCGGACAGAGGAAGATAGAGGTGGTTGTAGGGCGCTTCCCTGTACGAAAGGTGAAGGAAAAAGCTCTCGCTGGGCCTATAGCTCAGGGAGAAGCTTTCCAGAAAGAACTTGTTGGTCTGAAGGTCTCCGGCACCCGACTTGCTCAACGAGGTTCCGAGCCCCACGTCCAACTTGAGAGCCCCGGACAAGGGATACCTGAAGTTGGTACGCCAGAGCCCACCGACGTCGTCTCCTCGACCTGAGCCGGACGAATAAGAAAACACGACCTGATGAGAGATGTCGATTTTGGAGAGATCGAGAAGCGAGCTTCTGCTTGAAAGCGGGACGAGGCCCGACCAGGGATCCGCCGAGCTTCCCGCCAGGAAGCCACCGGGCAGTTCCGCCGAGCCGGCGACCGAGCAGAAGAGCACCAAGGCCAGCGCGG
>JAZDPI010000184.1:0-2593 GCA_043797775.1 Candidatus Eiseniibacteriota bacterium | reverse complement strand
AGAACTACGAACCCGTTTTTCCGTTTTTCGCTTCGACGCAGGGGGCGTTCCGCGTCGAGACAGCCGATTTTGTGACCATGGAGGACGGCACGGGGATCGTGCACATCGCGCCGGCCTTCGGCGAGGACGACTATGATCTCGGCAAGGAAAGAGCTCTCCCGGTGCTTCAGCCCGTGGACGAGAGGGGCAACTTCACGAAAGAAGTCGCTCCGTGGGCCGGGGTGTTCGTCAAGGACGCCGACGGGGAAATAATCGAGGACCTGAGGAAGAGGGGCCTTCTATACAGGGCACGGAGAGTCTCTCACTCCTACCCTTTCTGCTGGAGATGTGATTCGCCGCTCATCTATTACGCCAGGAAGTGCTGGAACATAAAGACGACCGAATACAGGGACCTCATGATCAAGTGCAACAGCGCCGTTGAATGGCACCCCCGAGACATGGGCGTCGCACGATTCGCCAACTGGATCGAGGGAAACGTAGACTGGGCCTTGAGCAGAGACAGGTACTGGGGCACTCCGCTCAATGTGTGGATTTGCGAAAGTTGCGAGAAGGAAACCTGTGCGGGAAGCGTCGAGGACTTGAAACGGCTCGGGGCTCGCCTGCCCGAAGAGCTCGATCTCCACAAACCCTTCGTGGACGACTTCGTGCTCAAGTGCGAGGCGTGCGGCGGGGAGATGAGGCGCACACCCGAGGTCATAGACTGCTGGTTTGACTCCGGCAGCATGCCCTACGCCCAGTGGCATTTTCCCTTCGAGAATCGAGAGAAATTCGAGAGGAGTTTCCCGGCCGATTTCATTTCTGAGGGGATGGACCAGTCGAGAGGCTGGTTCTACAGTCTCCTTGCGATCTCTTCCTTCGTGTCCGGAGTCTCCTGCTTCAAGAACGTCGTTCCCATCGAGATGATTCTGGACAGAACGGGACAGAGGATGAGCAAGTCCAAGGGGACCGCCGTCGAGCCCACGGAGATACTTGCCAAGGAGGGCGCAGATGCCCTGCGGTGGTATCTCCTCACGACGACGCCGCTGTGGCTTCCGACCAAGTTCGACAGGGCGGGCGTTACCGAAGTGGCCAGCAAGCTGCTCGGCACCCTGAGGAACACGTGTCAGTTCTTTGTCCTCTACGCCAACATCGATAATTTCAGACCTTCCCAGCAGAAGTTCGAGCGCTCCCTCATGGACAGGTGGATCGTCTCCAGGCTCAACTCGCTTACCCGGCGCGTGTCAAGCGACATAGACGGTTACGAGCTCACCAGGGCCGCCAGGACGATACAGGATTTCGTGATAGAGGACTTAAGTAATTGGTATGTCAGAAGATGCAGGCGCAGGTTCTGGAAGGCCGAGCTCGGGCCTGACAAGCTTGGGGCCTACGAGACCCTCTACGAAGTGCTCGTCACACTGTCCAGACTCATGGCTCCGTTCACCCCCTTCGTGAGCGAAGAGGTCCATCGCAAACTCGCCCGTGCGGGGAACCCTTCTCTCCCGGTGAGCGTTCATCTCTGTGATTTCCCCTCGTACAACGACGAGCTCGTCGACACCGCGCTTGAGGAGAGGATGGAAGTGATACTCAGAGTGACTTCTCTCGGAAGAGCCGCGCGGAACTCCGCCAGGATAAAGACGCGCCAGCCCGTGTCCCGACTCCTTGTCGTCGACACAGGCTGCCCTCTTGTCGAGGCGCTCTCGCAGTTCGGCGAGCTTGTGAGGGAGGAGCTCAACGTCAAAGAGGTGTCGGTACTTCCCGACGAAAGCGGCATGGTGGAGCTTGCCGCAAGGCCCAAGTTTGAGGCTCTGGGCCCGCGCTTCGGGAAGAGCGTGGGAGGGATCGTGGCGGCACTGGCGGCTCTTGGCCAGGAGAAGCTTGCCGTTCTTGCCTCCGGCGGTTCCATTGAGCTCGGCACGCCTGGCGGCGAGGTCACTGTTTCCCCCGAGGAAGTCGAAGTGACGAGGAAGGAGAAGGCGGGGTTCGCAGTTGTGAGGGAGGGGTCGTGGCTTGTTGCCGTCGAGACCGTCATTTCGGAAGAGCTCAGGCAGGAGGGCGTCGCGAGGGAGTTCGTGCACAGACTACAGTCCATGCGGAAGTCGGCCGACCTCGAGGTCTCGGACAGGATCGAGCTCCGCTACGAGGCGCGCGAGTCGACGCTTCGCTTGCTGGAACGCTTCAGAGAGTACGTCGTGAGCGAGGCTCTAGTCACGATATTACACGCAACGACTCCGGAAAGCGGGGCCTTTGGGAAGTGGATGGAATCCGCGGTCAGCTCAGGCAGGGGGGCGGTGGAAGAGTGGTCGCTGGATTCGGAAAAGATAAAGGTTGGTCTCAACAAGGCCGATTAATAGATACGACCGTCAACCGCACGGTGAAAGGTGAGAAAAGTGAACAAGAAAGACCTCAAACACTTCGAGAAGCGACTCCTGGAAGAAAGAGAAAAGCTGCTCAAGCAACTGGCTCACCTGGAAAAGGACGTGCTGAGCCAAACGCTGAAGGACTCCTCGGGCGATCTCTCCGCCTACGCCTTCCACATGGCCGACCTCGGCACCGACGCCATGGAAAGAGAGAAGGCATTCCTGTTTGCCTCTGCTGAAGGGCGATTGCTCTACCA
>JAZDPI010000162.1:0-2862 GCA_043797775.1 Candidatus Eiseniibacteriota bacterium | reverse complement strand
GGTTCCACCTGCGCCTTCCGCCTGCCGGTTTGAACGCGACTCTTGTCCGGCACTGCTTCTCTCTTCAACGCGGGCCCGCCTTCCCCTGCGGGCGGCCGAACCGCGGCACTCGTCTCGGCGGCCGCGTCCTCGCCCGTGCCTCCCGGCACGGCGATCGCCTCCTCAACCGCGGAGTTTGGCTTAAGAAGACTGTCGGGGAGAGCGTCCTCTCGAGCAGCGCGGGCTCCGGTGGAGGAAAGAGCGTCCGCGGGACTGCACGGAGCAGATCCCAGCAGGACGAACCAGAGCAGAACGAAGAACGGTGTTCGAAACAGGTGTCCCTTCAGCGAGCGTCACCTCTTGTCTTGATTGGCGGGAACGTGTGGGAATCGAACCCACCTCGGACGTTATCAGCGCCCGACAGAAGGATTTGAAGTCCTTGGAGTCCACCAGAACTCATGCGTTCCCGCTTACAGAATCCGTATTGGAAACTCACCCTTGCGGACGGCCTCGCCGACGATCACGGCTTTGCCGGCGCCGCTGCGCCCCATCTCATTCAACAGCCTCTTCGCTCTCCTAGACGGCAGGCTGATCAGGAGGCCGCCGGAGGTCTGCGGATCGCACAGGCTCAGAACCAGATCGTCCGGCACACGCCCGTCCACCTTCACCTTTCCCTCGACGAACTTGCGCACCGCGAGCAGGCCTCCCGGATACACGCCCTGTCGTATGAAACCCAGCACACCCTTGAGCAGAGGCACGGAGGCCGAGTCGATCGTGATCGTGCAATTGCTCGCATGCGCCATCTCGTAAGAGTGCCCGAGCAGACCGAACCCTGTGATATCAGTACAGGCCCGCGCTCCGACCCGAAGCATAGCGGCCGCTGCATTCGCGTTCAACGCGGCCATCTGCCGCACCATCAGACGTTCCTGGGCAGCCGCAAGAAGTCCCCTCTTGAGCGCGGTGCTCAACACGCCGATCCCCAGCGGCTTCGTCAGGACGAGCACGTCTCCGGGGCGAACCCCCGACTTGAGAACCATCCTTGACGGTCGCACCGTCCCCGTGACCGCGAAGCCGAACTTGACCTCCTTGTCTCTGACCGAGTGACCTCCCAGAAGCTCGACTCCCGCCTCCCGCAGCTTGTCGATTCCGCCGCGCAGCATGTCTTGCAGGACGCACAGGCTCATCTCGTCCGACGGAAAACACACGACGGACAGAGCGGTCACCGGTCTTGCACCCATGGCGTAGACGTCACTGAGCGCGTTGGCGGCGCAGATCGCACCGAAGCTGTAAGCGTCGTCAACTATGGGCGTGAAAAAGTCCACGGTATGAACGAGCGCCAGATCCTTCTTGATCAGATAGACTCCGGCGTCGTCCAGAGTCTCCAACCCCACAAGGACCCTCTTATTCCGAATGCTCCTCGGAAGCCCCGAGAGCACCTTCTCAAGGTCGCCCGGACCTATCTTCGATGCTCACCCGGCACCGGACACTCTTGACGTAAGCTTGATTTCCTCTGGCTTCTTCATCCCTTCTCCAACGCAACGCCCGGGCGGCGGTGTGCACCGCCGGATCAGCTCTGCTTGAACGCGATGACCTCCATCTCGACGAGCGCGCCCCTCGGAAGAGCTCGCACTTCCACGCAGGAGCGGGCAGGATAAGGCTCGCGGAACCACTCCTGGTACACCTCGTTCATGGCCGCGAATTCGCCCAGGTTGATCATGAAAACCGTCGTCTTGACAACCTGATTGAGAGCAAAACCACCCGCCTCCAGAACTGCCCTCAGATTCTCCAGAACCTGCCCGGTCTGCTCCCTGATTCCCCCGGGGCACATCTGCCCGGTCGCCGGGTCAAGAGGCACCTGCCCTGCGCTGAAAAGGACCTGTCCCGAAAGAACCACGGCTGCCTGGCTGTACGGGCCGACGGGAGCCGGTGCTGAAGCGGATTTCACGGTCGTGAACATGATCCCTCCGAATGAAAGCGGCAGCAGAAAGACCAACGAGCCTCTCCGCCGGCCGAGACAAGGAATGTCCGCAGACGAGCTATTCTACTCTACCGTAACGCTCTTGGCAAGGTTGCGGGGCTGGTCGACGTCGCAGCCCCTGTGGGCCGCGATGTAGTAGGTGAGAAGCTGGAAAGGTATCACCGTGAGAAGGGGGGTAAGCACTCCGATAGTCTCGGGAACGTAGATAACGTGGTCCGCGCGCTTCTGAACTTCCTTGTCGCCCTCGGTCGCCAGCGCAATGATCTTCCCTCGGCGCGCGCGCACCTCCTCCATGTTACTCATGATCTTGTCGTACGCGCCGTCTCTTATGCAGATGAACACCACGGGCATGTTCTGGTCTATTAACGCTATGGGCCCGTGTTTCATTTCCGCAGCGGGGTAGCCTTCCGCGTGAATATAGGAGATTTCTTTGAGCTTGAGCGCGCCTTCCAGAGCCACGGGGAAATTGTACCCTCTCCCCAGATACAGGAAGTTGGAGTGACGATAGTACGCTCGTGCGATTTCCTCGATCTTCGAGCTTTCCGAGAGGATCTTCTCGATCTTCTCGGGTATCGAGCGGAGCTCGTTCACGATGAGCTTACCCTCGTCTATCGACATTGTCCTCAGCCTGCCGAGATAGACGGTGAGAATCGCGAGCACGCCGAGTTGTGACGTGAAGGCCTTGGTTGAGGCCACTCCGATCTCGGGGCCGGCGTGGATGTAGACGCCGCCGTTCGACTCGCGGGCAATCGTGCTCCCGACGACGTTACAGATACCCAGAGCCTTCGCACCTTTCTTCTTCGCCTCCCTCATGGCGGCCAGAGTGTCCGCAGTCTCTCCCGACTGGCTTATGACTATGACGACGGTGCCTTCTCTCAGGATGGGGTTGCGGTATCTGAATTCCG
>JAZDPI010000135.1:0-15182 GCA_043797775.1 Candidatus Eiseniibacteriota bacterium | reverse complement strand
TGAGCAAGATTTCTGACGCGCTTGACAAGGCTGATAGAGAAAGACAAAAGGGCGAGCAGGGCACGGGTGACCGGCCCGAATCTGCGGCCGAGCTCGGCGGATCGCTCTCTTCAGATCTCGACGCAAGCGCGTGGCGTGAGTTCGGAATGATGCGGAACCTGATTGAGTCCCAGCTCGCAGGCAGAAAGTTCAGATCGCTCGTTTTTTCGAGCGCTACCAGCGGGGAGGGAGTCTCTACGGTCACGGCCAATTTCGCCAAGACGCTCGCTGACGATCCCATGGTGAACGTGCTCGTGGTTGACGCCAATCCTCAGGGTGCCGTGCAGCATGCGCTGTTCGGACTCGACAACACGGTGGGGTTCATTGAGTTTGCCGGAGGGAGCTTTAGGCTGGAAGATGCGATAAAGCAAACCTCCCGCAAGAATCTCTCCGTCGTCACCAGCGGAACCGCAACGGGCGGTATGTTTCAGCTCCTCGGCACGGGCAGAGTGTCCGATTTCATTCGGGCCCTCCAGCCGCGTTTCCATTACCTACTGTTCGATGCACCCCCGGTCCTCTCGTATCCCGAAACCGCCGTGCTCGGAAGTCACACGGACGGTGTGTTACTGGTGATACGCGCCCTCAGCACCAGAAGAGAGGCGGTTCTTCGCGCGAGGGACACCTTGCAGAAGTCGGGCTGCAACATGGTAGGCGTCGTCCTCAACAGGTACAAGTTCTCCGTTCCCGAGTTCATCTACAAGAGAGTCTGATGTGCTGCCCCACATTCTCTCCCAGGGAGGGTCCTTCAGGTAGTTTCCATGCACAAGTTACTCTACCAAGGTTCGGAGGAGGAGGAAGAGGGGATACGCGCCAACTTGACGAAGGCGGTGGAGGCCGTGCTTCGCGAATTGGGGCAGGAGAGGCTTGAGGCCGTTGTTCTTGCAGGGAGCTTTGGACGGGGAGAAGGGGCCGTCGTCAGAGAGGCGGACTCGCCGCCTCGCCCTTTCAACGACATCGATATTCTGATAGTCGGAAGCAGGCCCCGCGTTCCCTGCGATTCCCTGGCTCGACTCAGAGAGACCCTCCGCGCGCTCGCCGGCGCCGATTTTGCCGACGTCGGCTACATGAATTCATCAGATTTCGCGCGCGCTTTGCCTACCGTTTTTCTCTACGAACTGAAGCACGGCAGTACGGTCCTGTGGGGCTCGGCGGATTTCTACAGGAAGCTGCCGCCGCTCGACGGGAAGGATCTGCCGCTCAGCGAGGGCACCCGGCTCTTCCTCAACAGAGGAATCGGGCTCTTGTCGCTGCTTCTCATGCTGGAGGCCGGAGGGGACCAAAACTCCCTGCTGAGGTGTGCGGCCGCCGCCTGGAGCAAAGTGGTGTTGGCCGCGGGCGATTCGCTGCTCCTTCAGAGAAACGCCTATCACTGGTCGTACGCGGAGAGGGTGGAGAGAGTGAGGGAGACGATGCGAGTCAGGGACTGCGAGGACGGGTTGTTGGAGAAGTACGAGAGAGCGGCCCTCCTCAAGCTCACCGGAAACCTTTCCCTGCTTCCTGCGGGCGACGCGGAGGCCCTTTCGGACGACGCGCGAGCGCTTCACGAAGTGTCGTTCAGGCGATTCGAGAGCAGCAGGACCTTTGCGCCGCTAGGCGACTGGTGCGAGTACCCAGTCACACTTCTGAGAGCGGGCCTTGCGCCGCTCGAGCGAAGACTGAAGGAGTTCCTGTGCGATCGCGCGAGGCCCGGGCGGCTCAGCGCTAGCGACTTCCTTCGTTTTGCCAGGCTTCCTCTGTGGGGCGAGGAAAGACGTCTGGCTCTTCTTCCGCTTCTGCTGTACTCGCCGCAGGAAGCTGAGAGCCTCAGGCTGTCGAGCCGGTATCTGGAGGCGGCTTCGTGGTTGGAGCACGGCAACAGGAAAGTGCGCGCGGGCACCTGGAATCGCCTCGCAAGAGAGGTCGTGGGGGATTCTCATCCATGAAGCCGGTTGACTTCGGCAGGATATCGATCTTCGTGCTGGTCGACGCACTCGGGTGGGAGCTCGCCAGGGAACACGAGTTCCTGAGCGACTTGCTCCGCTTCAGAGCTCCCGTAGACACGGTGTTGGGCTTCAGCTCCGCCGCCATCCCGACCATACTGAGCGGGCAGATGCCGGAGGTGCACGGTCACTGGTGCCTGTTCAGGAAGGCCAGGGGTGTTTCGTGCTTCACGTGGTCCGTGCCGCTTCTGCTTCTGCCGCGCCGCGTGAGAGAGAGCCGTCGAACCAGAGCTGTCGTGAGTTGGTTCACACGGCGTACGTACGGCATTTCCGGTTACTTCTGTCTTTACGAGATACCCCTTTCCGTTCTCCACCGTCTGGATTACGTGGAGAGAAGAGATCTCTGGCGGGAAGGAGCTCTTCGACCCTGTCCGAACATCTTCGATTGGCTTTCGTCGCGTTCGATTCCGTTTCATTCGAGTGGCTGGAGAGGCTCCGATGAGCGCCGCGTGGAGGCGGCCATAGACGCCGTCACGCGGCGGCCGCTCGAGGCCTGCTTTCTGTACATGTGTGAGCTCGATGCGACACTGCACACCCACGGTGTCCGTTCCGTTGAGGCAAAGCAGGCGGTCACGGCCGCAAGTGTGAGAATCAGGAAACTGCTGGCAAGAGCGGAGAGACTCTACTCACAGGTGGAGCTCTTCGTGTTCTCCGACCACGGGATGACCCCCGTCGTCGCGTCTCACGACGTCCAGGCAGATCTTCGAGAGAGACTACTGCCGAAGCACGGCGGTCTCGTGTTTCTCGACTCAACGATGGCCAGATTCTGGGCGAGGAAAGTCGAAAAGAGAAGCAGAATCGAGGAAGCGCTTGCGTCTCTGGAGTACGGCCGGGTCCTGCCGGAAGAGGAGAAATCAGAGCTCGGGCTCGACTTTGGAGGGCGTGAGTACGGCGACGTCGTTTTCCTGATGAATCCGGGTCACATGATTGTGCCGAGCTTCGTGGGAAAGACGGCTCCCAGGGCGATGCACGGTTTCCATCCGTCTGACGTGTGGAGCCGCGCCTGCTTCCTTTCTTCCGGGGAGGTGGCTTCGCCGCCCCGGCATATCAAGGATATTTTTTCAGTGTTTCGGTCACAACTGGGACTGGACCGCGAGCCGGGCATAGTCCTGCGCTGACGGCCAGGGAGTACTGATGGACGACGTCAAGATGCCGCCTCAAGAGACCGGGCCGGAGCCGCCCGCATCGACGTCAAGAAGAGTATCCGTGGCGATGGGGTGGAGCGTTGGGGCGAAGCTGGCCCGGGTCACCATAGGGATCGCCACGTCCATCGTCGTCGTGAGAAGCCTCGGAAGCTATGAGTACGGGGTCTTGAGCATAGTGAGGACGATCCTGACGTTCCTTGCCTTCATATGCGGTCTCGGTTTGGGTCAGGCGCTCCTGAGATTCATGCCTGAGTTTAGAGTCAAGGGCGATCTCAAGGGAATGAAGGGCCTCTTCGCGTTTGTCCTCATAGTACAGCTTGCCGCGTGGGTGCTGTTTCTTGCGCTGTTCGTGTCTAGGGCAGGGGGTATCGAGGCGCTTTACAGAGCGCCGGGCCTGGGTTTTGTCCTGAAGGTCGGGGTTGCCCTGATACTGATTGATCTCGTCGTTCTTCTGCTCACACAGACACTGACTTCCTTTTACGACGTCAGGCTTCTCAGCATCTACACGACGATGTCGCTTCTCGTGACGCTCGGTCTCACGGTGGTCTTTCTCAAGGCAGGTCACGGCGTTGTAGGAGTTCTGGTTGCGGCAGGGGTCTCCGGGGGGCTGCTCGCCGTCGCCCTCCTTGACCGCTGCGCGCTTCACGTCAGGCTGGGTCTGAACCCGTCTTTCGTGGGCGTCAAGAGGGTGCTCCGGTATTCTGTTCCCTTTGCGGCGATCGGACTTCTCAATCTGATAACGTGGAGGCAGTCGGAGACGCTCCTTCTCGGGTACTTCAGGACGCCGGTCGAGGCGGGGCTCTTTGACCTGGGCTACAGGATTCCGCAGCAGGCGCTCGAGCTCGTGCCCGGAGCCGTTTGGCCTCTTCTCCTCGCGACCTTTGCAGAGGTCTATTCCAAGAGGAGAGAGGCCCTCGGGGACGCCGTCACGAGCTACTACAAACTGCTGTTCGTTCTGGTGGCCCCTGTTTCCATATTCGGCGCGGCAATCGCAATCCCTGCTATTTCCGTGCTCTTCGGTTCGGAGATGGCGGATTCCGGGAGGCTGGCCCAGATGTTCTTCCTTATCTTCTCGGTCTCCTTCTTCTCGACTCCTCTCAGCATGGCGCTGTACGTTGTCGAGTTGACCTGGCTGAATCTCGTCATATACGTTTGTAACGCCGTTGTGAACGTCGGGTTGGACCTCCTGCTCATTCCGAAGTACGGGCTTTTCGGCGCCGTGATACCTGTCGGGCTGGTGATTCTGGCCTCGCCGTTCGTCTACCATTTTGTGTTAAGACGGAGGGGGCTCATGTTCTCCGTTCCGTGGAACTTTATCGGACGATGCTACCTGGCTTCGGTCCCTCTGGCCGTCTTCTTTTTTCTGGCGGGGTACATTAATTCGGTACCGATACTTCTTCTGGCCTGTGGCGGTGGAGTTGCTGTATTCTGGGTGTCGGCCAGAGCCGTGACCATCTTCAGAGAGGAGGAGAAACCTCTCCTTAGAGGACTGAGTCCTCGCGTGCAAGGACTGGTGCTTGGCTTTTTCGGCCACGAACGCCGGTCATAGGAGCGCCTGCGTAAACTTGCTGAGGTAAAGAACATGGAGAAAAGAAGAATCCTTGTCACCGGGGGCGCCGGCTACATAGGCGCCCATCTGGTCCGCAGACTGCTGGCCAGGGGCTTCAGGGTGCGGGTCCTGGACAACCTATTGTTTGGTGATGCTTCCATAAGCGAGCTCTACACGAACACCGATTTCGAGCTCGTCAGGGGAGACATAAGACACATCGAGGATCTCGTCGAATCCATGGACGGCTGCTACGGGGTCGTTCACCTGGCCGGCATCGTCGGGGATCCGGCCTGCGAATTGAAGCCCGACGTCACTCACGCCATCAACTACGAAGCGACGAAGATAATGGTGGAGATCTCCAAGTACAAGGCGGTGAAAAGATTCATATTCGCCTCGACCTGCAGCGTCTACGGAGCCGCCGAGGACTACGTACTGAACGAAGGTTCGGTGGTGAACCCTGTGTCGTTGTACGCCGAGACGAACCTCAGGTCTGAACAGATTATCCTCAGGGGCTTAGACGGATTAGACGTCGTGTGCACGATCATGAGGTTTGCGACCGTCTACGGGGCTTCCTACAGGATGAGATTCGATCTGGTCGTGAACATACTCTCCGCGAAGGCCGTCACTGATGGGAAGATAAAGATATACGGCGGCAAGCAGTGGAGACCGAACGTGCATGTCGAGGACGTGGCGGACGCGATCATCGTGATACTGGAATCTCCGGCCTCGCGGGTGGACAGGGAGACGTTCAACGTAGGCAGTAACGAACAGAACTACCGCATTGCCGAGCTGGGTGACATCGTCAGGCAGTGCATTCCCGGAACCGAAATCGAGGTCCTGGAAGAGAGTCCGGACCCGCGCAGTTACCACGTGTCTTTTGACAAAGCCAGGCACGTGCTGGGACTCAGGGTCGGAAGAACCGTGAAGTCGGGTGTGCTGGAGATTCAGAAGATGTTCCAGGACGGGGCCATTCCGAATTACAGAGACGACGTCTACTACAACGTCAAGTACCGCTACAAGTGAGGAAGAAATGAGCTCTCTACCTGCCTCCGCCGGGGGCAAGCCCGTGCGCGCGGACTTTCTGCCTGTCTCGCTTCCGCTCATTGGAGAGGAAGAGAAGAGCGAGATGCTCAAAGTCCTGGAGTCGGGCTGGATAACGACGGGACCCCGCACCTTTGAATTCGAAAAGAGACTCGCCGCTTTCACGGGAGCCTCTCACGCGGTTGCCCTCAGTTCCTGTACGGCAGCGCTTCACGTGTCGCTGGCGGCTTTGGGGGTTGATGAGGGGGACGAGGTGGTTACCTCCACCCTGACGTTCTGCTCCACTGCAAACGTGATACTCCATCTCAAGGCCACGCCCGTGCTGGTCGACGTGGAACCCGGGGCGCTCACGCTGGACCCGGTCGACGTGAAGAAGAAAATCACGGCCCGAACGAAGGTCATCGTGCCCGTGCACTACGCCGGCCACCCGTGCCGGATGGATGAGATAGGAGACATCGCCGGGGGCCGCGGCATACCCGTTGTGGAGGACGCGGCGCACGCCCTGGGCGCGACGTACGAGGGACGGAGCGTCGGCACGATGAGCGAGGTAACGTGTTTCAGTTTCTACGCAATCAAGAACATCACGACGGGCGAGGGCGGGGCCGTGGTGCTCGATGACGCGAAACTGGCCGACTTAATTCGACTGTACAGTCTGCACGGGATGAGCAAGGACGCCTGGAAGAGATATGCTTCCACCGGCTCGTGGTACTACGAGGTTCTCTACCCGGGCTTCAAGTACAACATGACCGACATGCAGGCGGCACTGGGTTTGGCCCAACTGGAGAAGCTGAACGACTTCCTGGCGCGACGCGAACGCCTGGCATCGCTCTACGACAAAGCCTTCTCCGAGATGGAGGCGATAGGCACTCTGTCGGTCGGGACGAACGTGAAGCACGCCAGGCATCTCTATCCGATTCTTCTGAATCTCGATCGGCTCCGAATAGACAGAGCAAGATTCATCGAAGAGCTGAGAGCTGAGAACATCGGAACCACGGTGAACTTCATGCCTGTGCACATGCATCCATACTACAGGGAAAGGTTCGGCTACAAGACGGGCGATTTCCCGGTGGCGGAGAACGCCTACGCCAGACTGATATCGCTTCCCCTGTACCCCAGAATGACGGACCGGGACGCCGCGGACGTGATCGAGGCCGTTGGGAAAATTGCGTCTCACTTCAGTGAGCCGTGAGGAGCGGCCGGCCCTGCGGGCGCGGGTCGAGGCCTGGACAGGAGGACACGTCGTACGGCGACCTGCGGGCGGAGCGCCGCCGGAGTGATAGAATGAAGGTTGTCATAAAGCCGCTTCTTTCGGAAACCGACGGCATCCTCGGGCCTCTACTGGGGGCCTACGACTTCAAGAGCTACTTCTACTACCATCAAGTAGAGAAGCCGAAGAGGGATCGTTATTTCGCAGGAGAGATCGAGGCGAAGCGGCGCGCTCCCGGCAGCAAGTTCTGGATAGCCGTCAGTGGCGACGACGTTGTCGGGTTGGCTTCGCTGAGTTTTCAGGAATGGGACACGGAGCAGCTGGGGGTGAGAGCCGGCAAAATCGGCTGCCTGCTGCCGGAGCTCGAGTATTCGGTCTCGTACGACATCAAGAAGAAGCTCGTGGAGGCGGTGCTGGGCGAATGTGTCGAATCAGGAATGGAATTCGTTGCCGTGAGGCTCAACGCCAACGAGATCTCGAGCATCCACGTTCTTGAAGACCTGGGCTTCAGAACCGTGGACGGCATACTGACGTTTGCATATGACCTGCGCAAAGGCGAGCCGGACGGCCGGGTGCCGGATTTCGACACCAGGGCGGTAAAGGACACAGACCTGGACGGTGTCCGGAGAATCGCCACGTCCTCCTTCAGACACGGCAGGTTTCATGCAGACCCCCGAATAGCCGGAGAGACCGCGGACGGCCTTTACGGCGCGTGGCTTGAGAATTCCTTCAGAGGAGTCGGGGCCGACGCGGTGATCGTCGGAGTGAAGGAAGACCGCGTCCTCGGCTTCATCACGTGCAAGATCGACGAAAGATCCGACCCCGAGCTCGGACTGGCGGTGGGAATCATCGTTCTCGTGGCGGTGGATGAAAAGGCCAGGGGAGGGGGCGTCGCCTCCGCCTTGACGGCAGAAGCCCTGAGATGGTTCGGCCGGCACGGCGTGGACGTCGTGGAGGTGGGCACGCAGCAGAGGAACATACCCGCGTGCAGGGTCTACGAGAGAGCGGGTTTTAGACTCGTGACGTCATCAATCTCCATGCACAGGTGGATGGAATGACGATGAAGATTCTGGCGATCATACCCGCGCACAACGAAGAGAATAACATCGGCGCGGTCATAGAGCGCCTGAGGCGGGACGCCGGCGGCGTAGACGTCCTGGTGGTTGATGACTGTTCGAAGGACCGAACTCGGGAAGTCGCCAGGCATCATGGGGCCAGGGTAATCTCGCTCGCCGTCAATCTGGGTATCGGCGGCGCGGTGCAGACCGGCTTCAAGTATGCCGTGATGAAGGGATACGACGTAGCGGTTCAGGTCGACGCCGACGGCCAGCACGACCCCACCCAGATTCGGGAACTAACGAGAGCCATAGAAGGGGGATCGGCCGACGTCGTGATAGGGTCGCGCTACCTTCAGGACAGGGGTTACAAGACTCCCGTCGCGCGACGCGCAGGGATGCTCGTCTTCTCCTGGCTGACTTCCGTGATATGCAGACGGAAGATCACGGACACGACTTCGGGTTTCAGGGCACTCAACAGAGAGGTACTCAGCTTCTTTGCCGAGCAGTATCCGGTGGACTTCCCCGATTCCGAGGCGCTGATCATTCTGCATCGCAAGGGTTTTAGAATAGTGGAAATCCCCGTGACCATGTGCGCCAGGTCCGACGGCACGTCGTCCATAGGCCTTGTGAAGTCTTTCTACTATCCGTACCGGTCGTTTCTTGGGATTCTGGCCGCCCTCCTGAGAAGGGAGCGCTGAGGTAAGACTCATGATACCGTTTCGAGCCAAAATGATCGCCGTCCTGGTTGCAGTCATGATATTCGTCTTCATACTGCACATGGTTCGAAGGAAGAAGCTCAAGGAGGAGTACTCGGTTCTCTGGGTGCTGCTGTCCGCCTTTCTGATTCTGCTGGCCTCGTGGTCGGGGCTTCTCGTCGGACTGACTCGACTCATAGGCGCACAGAGCTCCAACTCCGTCATATTCTTTTTCGGTTTTGTTTTTGTGTTTCTGATGCTCCTCAGCTTCACGATCAGGCTCTCGAAGGCCGCAGATGAAAACAAGGAGATGGCCCAGCGCATGGCTCTCCTGGAGGGCGAGCTCGAGGACCTCAAAGAGGGGGTGCGGGCCGGCGGGGGAACGACCGCACCCGAGTGAGTAGAAGCAGAGGCAGAGGTGTCGAATCGTCACTCGCGGCACCTGTGCCCGGGAGGGAAGGGCATGCGAACAGCTCTGTACGTTTTCGGCTGCGTCATCCTGCTGGTTGCCGGGCAGGTTCTCATTAAGCACGGGCTCAACCTGAAGGGAGGGTTTCACCTTTCCTACGAGTCCTTTTGGTCCGAGCTCGGGAAAGTGCTGCGCTCCGTGCACATCTGGGTGGGCGGCCTGTTGACAGTGAGCAGCGGATTCCTGTGGCTGGACGTGCTCTCGCGCAAGGAGCTCAGTTCTGTCTACCCGTTCATAAGTCTCACCTATGTGATTTCTCTGGCAGTCGCCGCACTCGTGTTTCGTGAGCACATTTCCTTGCTGAGGTGGTCGGGTGTGGCGGTCATCTGTGTGGGTGTCTGGATGGTCTCGAGGAGCTGAGGACATGAGTGTGGGCGGAAGCGAAAGAGCGATTGTCAGATTCTTCTACGCCGCCTTTCTTGCGTGTCTCCTGCTCCTGGTCTTTCCTGTTTCCCTCGGCGCCGACCCTAACGTTCGTCTCGCTCTCTCTCTTTTCCTGTTTCTGATCTCGCCGGGCCTTGTCCCGGCCTTGCTCCTCAGGCGGAAGCTGGGATTGACCGTTCTTGAGGCGCTTCCCTTTGCCGTGAGTTTCAGTCTCGGTCAGGCGGCTCTCGTCCTTCTGGTTTTTGACGGGCTGCCCTTTGCCCTTCCCGAAGCCAGATGGGCCCTTGCCGTCATGACCGCAGCCTGGTGTGTCTGGGTCGAGCTCAAGACGAGGTTGCTTTTCGCGGTGCGCTCGGACGGATTCACCGCCGCCCCCGGTGTGTCGAAGCTGAGCCGGGCGGTCCTGACTCTGGCCCTTCTCGGGCTGGTGGTCGGTGTGGGCGTGCTTCTTCTCGGCACGGGTGCACCCCTCACGTGGGACGCCGATTCGGCTGCGCACCTCTCGGCCATCAGAGGCGTGGTGGAAGAGGGCAGTGTTTTTCCCGCCGCACAGCCTTACGGTCCGAACGGGCCGCAGAGACCCGACCCGCGGTTTGGCATCTTTCACGCTCTGGCCGCCCTTCTCATGGTCAGCTCCGGCGTCAAGATCGAGGTGCTGTGGGCGATTCTCCCTGCGTTCTTCGGACCCCTTCTTGTCCTGGCGTACTTCTTTGCCGCCAGGAGGATCACCGGGAACGCCTGGGTTGCCTACCTGGCGACGCTTCTTTTCCCCTTGTGCTACGGGGGCTCGAGAATGGGTGCGATGTGGGTCGCCGGGTATCCCAACAGAGTGTCCATGCTCGTCTACCTGGTTTCTCTGGGGGTCTTTTTCGCACACCTCAAGGAAAGGGGCAGGTGGCTGCTTGTCGTCCTCGGGATCCTGATGGCCACGGCCGCCGCCGTTCACGTGTACTACTTCATCGAATTCGTGTTTGTGATTTCGTGCTTCTTTCTGGTGAAGCTGGTCGCCGACTGGGGCCGAAGGACGGAGACTGCCGGACTCTGGGTCACGACGTGCGGCGTGGTCGTGGGCGCTGCGCTTCCGCTTCTTATCTATCGTTTTGTGACGTCATACTCCGCGGCCAATCCGTACGCGGTCGAGGGACAGGGGAACCTGTATCTGTGGGACGGCGCCTACATCGTGGACCCCTTCAAGACGTTCTCGTGGTTGGGCGCGGTGGGGCTGGTCACCATTCTCATGTTTCCTCGCTTCTTAGTCGGCGCTCGCCGGCGCGACTCGCACGCCTTCGTGGGAGCGGCGACCGCGGGGCCCCTGGCACTGATGTTCAATCCGATCCTCGTGCCGATGGCCAGCACGGTGATCAATTACCTGACGGCGAGGCTCGTGTGGGCCGTGCCCTACACGCTTTCTGCCGCGTTGTTTATTGGCGACCTGAAGGGGAACGTCACGACGGGTTCGCTGAGGGGGAGGCTCTACTGCGGCCTCGTTTACGTCCTCTTGGGACTGGCGTTGTTTGCGACGGTGGATGGCAAGGCGCGGTTCTATCACAACATCGTGAGCCGGAAGGAGCGGGCGTTTCCCGAAGATCTCGCGGCCCCGGCGAGGGTGCTCGAACGGCTCGACGAGATAACTGCCGGCAGGAAAGTGATTCTCTCGGACCCCGTTACCGCGTATGCCATCCCGGCCTTTTCCAGACACTACGTGACGGCGATTCCCGTCGCCCATGCCGCCCCGACCGACCCGCATCCGGTGAGCAGAATCCGGGACGCCATGGACGTCTTGAATGCGGGCGTGAGCGCAGAGAAGACGGTCTCGATACTCAGACAGTATTCGGTTGACTTCGTCGTCGTCAACACCGGCTTCTCCCGCAGGCTTTCCGCCTTCGAGTACGAAATAGACCCGACCTTCCAGGAGCGTGCCCTCCGGAAGATGACGTCCCTTCCCGGCGTGTTTGAGCCCGTTCTTGCAGAGAAGAACCTCCACGTGTTCCGTGTGCTCGACCTGGAGTCGTTCCAGTACGTGCGTGACTCTGCGACACCGGGTGTCGGCGAGGAAGAAATCCCGGACACGGGCGAGGGCGTCCCTACCGGGGGCGTCCCCAATGAGAGCGTGCCCGCGGAGAGCATCGCAGATTTCTCGGGACTGTTCTCGCTCGAGGAAGCGGTTCTGGATCGTCGTGCGGCGCAGCCGGGGGACACCGTCAGAATCGGCTTTCGGTGGCGCTGCATCTCACCTCTTCCCAGTGAGGACGTTTACAAGCTCTACATCAGAATGGAGTCGTCTTTCCCCAGAGGCCCGCTTTTTTCGGAGGCGTACGAGAAACCCTACAGAAAGCTGCTCGAACGCAGGCTCGGCAAGCGGTTGAGGTTCAGGGCGGACGTTGATCCCGAAAACTCCGACCGTCCTCTGCACCTCTGGAAGAGGGGAGAGCGGATCCATCAAATCGTGCCGGTACCCGTGTCGCCGGACCTAGTCCCGGGCGAATACAGCGTCAGGGTGAGTCTCAGGCGCACCAGCTTTCTGAACAATTACAGATTCTCGGACTATCTCAAAGACGAGGACTACTATTCGGGAGTGGAGATAGGGAGGCTCCACATAGGGGCGGGGGAAAACTCCGGCTTCGTTCGTTAGGCCGGGCCCTCCCCTGGCAGTCGTGTTATGAAACCAGCTCTTATTGTGGAGTCGTTTGTCTCCGCGACAGAAGTGAGTGGCGGCGTTGTTGTCAGCGTCAGGATGCAGGCGGACTTTTTGCGCCGGCACTCTGAGCTCGTGGTCATAGCCCCGCGCAGAGCGTTTCTGCCTCTCGGAAGGTACGCAGCGATGGAGACGGCTCAGGCACGCAGTCGGCGCTTCGTCTCTGCCGAAGACAACACGAGAATATACAGGCCCGTCTGCCTGCACACGCCTCTGCTCTGGAGAATACTCGAGCCACTCCAGATAGCTTTCTGGGTATTGGTAATCTGTGTGTTCTTCGAGAGAGGCGTCACCCTCTTGCACGCGCACAGGTGTTTTCCAGCCGGCTTCGTCGCGAGCCTCGTCGCGCCGTTCCTGCGACTTCCCGTTGTGCTAACGGTGTACGGTTCGGACATCAACTTTGGCCTCGACGCCAACGCCGTCGGGCGGTGGGTGAGCTCGGCGAGCCGATTCGCCCTCAGGCATTCAGATTATGTGATTGCCGTGAGCAGAGCCCTGGCGGAGAGAATCCACTCCGCAGGCGTGCCGATGGAGAGAATCGACGTCGTGTCGAGTGGAGTGGACACGTCGCAAGTACGGCAGATGGCGAAGGAGGAGGCGAGAGCTAAGGTCGGCCTGCCTCTCGAGGCCCGGGTCGTGCTCTACGTCGCGAACCTCTTGCCGGTCAAGGATCCGCTGACCATGATCAGGGCGTTCGCTGTCCTCAGAAAATCGCGGGACACGGCCTTTCTTGTGGTTCTTGGCGCGGGCGAGCTGGAAGCAGCTGTTCGAGAGGAGTCCGGGAAGCTCGGCCTCTCCGATTCTGTCTTGTTCGCAGGCAGAAGGCCGCGCGAAGAGATTCCCTACTGGATAGGGGCGGCGGACGTCGTATCGCTCTCGAGCATTGAGGAAGGTTGTCCTGTCATAGTCCAGGAGGCGTTCGCCGCGGGAAGACCGTTCGTCGGAACCAGGGTGGGGGGAGTCCCGGAGATCGTGCCGGACCATGTGGGGATTCTCGTAGAGCCTCGGGAGCCGGAGGCTCTGGCTGCGGCTCTGGATTCCGCCCTATCGAAGAGCTGGGACGTCCGCAAGCTGAGGGCTCACGGGCTGACTTTCTCGCGGGACGTCGTTGGCAGCCGCGTTCTGGAAGCCTACAGGCTTGCCACAGGTGACCGTACTGCTGGCGCCGGCACGCCGGTCTGATGACCTTGCGTGGTGGGTGCTCGCAGAGCGTTCACCGTAAGACAGAAGAGCTCGCGATGCAGAATCAGATCGACAAGACAGCTGCGCTTCGGCTTGCGCTTGGGTCCAGAGTTCAGGAGCCTCTGCTCCGCGAATACTACGTCAGCTTCAAGAACTGGGTGCCGTTCGTCGAATCGGGAGGCTACGGTCCCCTGGACGGCGACGGCGTTCCTCTCGTTGACTACGCCGGGCACGCGCGAATAACGGGAGGCCGTACGGTCTACTTCTCGGTCACGGTGGCCCAGTATGCGCTCGGCCTCTACGAGCTCTGGCTCGAAAGCGGCTCCGAAAGACATAGAGAGAGATTCCTCACACAAGTCCGGTGGCTGGAATCGCGGGCCGAAGAGGCACGCAGCGGTGTGCTGGTCTGGCCCGCGACGTTCGACTTCCCCGTCTATGGCCTCAGGGCACCTTTGAAAGGCGGAAGATGAGACTCCTGTATGTATGCCCGGATCCCAGCGTAAGGCCCGGCGGCCGAGGCGGTGGGTTCACCACTCACATGGAAGAGATGATTCGTAGTTTCAAGAGGCTGGGGCACGACGTTACCGTGCTGGACTCGAAGACAGGCCCCGAGCCGGCCCAAGGAGGGATCGAAGATCGGACTGCCAAGAGGATGCCCAGGACTGTCCGGGTTTTGCTCAGGGACGTCCTGTATCTACTGCACAACGTGAAGTTCTACGCCAGGCTGGCAAGGCTCCTCAGGCAGGACTCCCGCTTCGACTTCATGTACGAAAGGTGCATTTTCTACCAGTTTGCAACTGTAATTGCGGCAAGAAGATGGAAGATTCCTCTAATACTTGAGTTCAATGCTTCTCTTGACGAGATGCGGCTGACGGACGGTCTCGGGTTGAGGCCGCTGGCCGCGCTGATCGAGAAGCACGTCGTCTCGAGGGCAGGCGCAGTCGTTACAGTCTCTGGAGTCCTGAAGAAGTACCTGGTTGGGTTGGGTGTACCAGCGGAAAGAGTCATCGTCCTGCACAACGCCGTAGACTTGGACAGGTTCTCCCCCTCCGTCTCGGGCGCCGCCGTTCGCCGGCGCTTCCTTTTTTCTCCCGAGCAAGTCCTCGTCGGATTCGTGGGAGGGTTCTCGGTCTGGCACCGCGCTCACCTCCTCATCGACGTTGCCCCCGTCGTGATCGGCATGAACAAGAGTGTCCGCTTTTTGATGGTGGGTGGACGGGAAGGGAATCCACGATTCGAGGACTTCCGACGCAGAGTCTGCGCCCTGGGTCTGGCGGAGATCTTCCATTTCGCGGGCGAGGTGCCGAGAGACAAAGTGCCGGACCACATAGCCGCCATGGACATCGCGGTCATTCCCTGGGCCACCGACTACGGTTCTCCTATGAAGACGTTCGAATACATGGGAATGGCAAGAGCGCTAGTCGCTCCACGAGTGCCGGCCCTGGAAGAGGTGCTCGAGCACGGGGAAAACGCGATGCTCGTGCCTCCGGGGGACGTGAAGGAGATCGCGACCGCGATCGCTGATCTCGCGGGGGACCCCTTGTTGAGAAGGACTCTGGGGCAGAACGCGCGCAGAGCCGTGGAGCAAAAGTACAACTGGAACATGAATGCCTCCGCTACGCTCGAGGTAGCGGCGGCCCTGATGAAGGCGAAACCGGGACGCGTGAGTAACAGGCCGGGGGCGTGAACGTCCGGTCCGCGCCTGTTCGACGCAACCGGTGACGGAAAGCCCTGGTCAC
>JAZDPI010000117.1:0-7149 GCA_043797775.1 Candidatus Eiseniibacteriota bacterium | reverse complement strand
TTGTCTGCGTCGCGACCGGTAGGGTCCTTCATGAAGAGATCGGACTTTGAGACGGCCCAGGTCTCAGGATTGACTTCCTGTCCGAAAAGGTGGAGCTGGGTCTCCTTGTTGACGGGTGGACGCACCAAATCGCCGTTCTTCCGTACCCCAGCGGTTATGTGTTCCTTGGTGATCGTCAGCATGCCGCCGGAACCGCAGCAGGGGTCATAGACCGTACAGACCACGCCCTTACGCCGGATGCGATCCCCGTCACCCGCGAGCATGAGATCGACCATCAAATGCACGACGTCGCGCGGCGTAAAGTGCTCGCCGGGGTTCTCGTTCAGCGCCTCGTTGAACTTGCGGATCAGCTCCTCGAAAATCGTGCCCATCGTGGCGTTGTCGATCTCGTTCGGGTGCAAGTCCACGTTCCTGAATCTCTCGACGACCTGGAAGAGCAGTCCCGCCTCGTCGAGCTTGCTGATCGTGTTGTCGAAGTCGAACTTCTCGAGCACCTCGCGCATGTTTGGACTGAAGCCGGCGATGTAGTTGCGCAGGTTGGCCGCGATATGGGGCGCGTCGGCCAGGAGCTTCTCGAAGTCGTAGCGGGACGTGTTGTAGAACGCGAAGCCGGCGATCTTTCGGAGCTGCGGGTCGAGATTCTCGAGTTTCTTGCCTCGGAGCTCGGCCTGCTTGCGGAGCACCTTTTCCTTCGTACCGGCCAGCACGCAGTCCAGACGGCGCAGGACGGTCAGCGGCAGAATCACGTCCTGATACTTGCCGCGCTTGAATGTGTCGCGGATGAGGTCGGCGACACCCCAGAGGAAACTGACGATCTCGCTATGGTTCACTGGTTCTGCTCTCCGTCTCGGCCGGCCTTAGGGGTTGTCTGGGGATAACGACTCCCCTTGAGAAGAGCTCACCCGTGGAGCATTCTACCACCGTGAGCGAGAGCTAACAACATTGACGTTAGCGCCCGCAGGAGGGCGACGATTCTACCCGCGTCGTGGCGCACGTCGTCTGTCGGTCAAGTCCCGGCGGGCCGGCGCTGAGAAGGGGCAGTTCCCCACTTTGCGTGTTGACAAACGCCGAGCACGTATTTAACATGCCATCGGGGGTGCGTATGTGTCCCACTAGACACAGAGGCCGGGGTTCAAAGGGTGATTCTGCAGAAACCGTTGCTCCTCTGTGAGGCGGTTTCCTGCGGTAAAGGGATGCAGGCGAGGCTCCAGTTCGACCTCCATCGTCGCCGTTCCCGAAGATTGCCCTGCCCCACCCCCTTTTTTGTGTCCGTGTTGCCCGGCTCGCCTCGCGCGCCGGCTTCCAGTCGCGGTGCCGGGAGACAGGTGTCGCAAATGAGAAAATTGCTTCTTCTGCTCGAGGAGCTGAGAGCTCCTTTTTTCACGGCCTCGATAATGCCGGTGTTGGTCGGAACTGCCGTCGCGTGGTCGGAAGGCGAGGAAATCTCCATCTCGCTTTTTCTGCTCACGCTCCTGGCCGGTGTCTGCCTGCACGCCGGAACAAACGTGGCGAACGACTACTTCGACCACAGAAGCGGTAACGACGAGATAAACGTCGAATACGTGCGGCCCTTCACGGGCGGCAGCAGACTCATACAAAAAGGGCTTCTCAGTCCGAGGACGGTGCTCGTCGAATCGCTCGTTCTCTTTGGAGCCGGCGGCGTCATCGGGATCTATCTTGCTGCGACCCGGGGCGTGGCAATTCTGGTGCTCGGTCTTGTCGGCGCTTTCTCAGGCTTTTTCTACACTGCGCCTCCCGTGAACATCGCTGGACGCGGGCTTGGTGAGCTGGTTGTGGGCCTCAACTTCGGCGTCCTCATGACACTGGGCGCTTACTACGTCCAGGCGCAGCACTTCTCTCAGGCCGCCTTCCTTGCTTCCTTGCCGCTCGCCATTCTCATCATCGACGTACTCTACATAAACGAGTTTCCCGACTGTGCCGCCGACAGGGCCGTGGGGAAAACGCATCTGGTGGCAAGGCTCGGGAAGGCGAGGGCCGTCTGGGGATACCTGGCCCTGACTCTAGGCGCGTACCTGTCAATTCTGATACCGGTCATTGCCGGGGCGATACCCCCCTATTGCCTCCTCGCCGTACTCACGCTTCCCCTGGCGATGAAGGCCATCAACGTGGCGGTACTGAACTACGCCGACTCTCGCAAATTGGCCCCTGCCAACGCCGCGACGATTCAGATCCACTTGCTGACGGGACTGCTCATCGCTGCGGGCTTCGTGCTGGACCGGGTGCTCTAGCTGTTCGTGAAGATCGCGGACTCCTCTGCGGCTTCAAGGAGCGTCGAGAGGTCCTTTGCTAATCTCCGGCGAGTCCGGGCACATCCTCACGAGCCTTTTCGCTTGATGGACAGGGATGGAATGTAGTAACCTTTTCTGGATGTGGTCGGTGCTCCTGTTCTCGAAACCGGAGAGCAGGCGCGCCGCCTTTGTCTCGTTCTGGGCAGTCGCTTATTACCGCTGGGCTCTGGTCCGTGCCCGTCTTGGCCGTGCCGGAATGGCCTGGCAGCCACGGAGAGATCCAGAAACGGAGGTGGACCAATTGCGTCTGCATCATGTCTGTTCATCGCACACACCGTCCAGATCACGTGTCTTGAGATTCGGTGGGAATTCATCCATTCTCGTCTGTATCACAATTGTCCTAGCGCTTCTGTTCGCCCTTCCGTCGCCGTGCAGTGCGGCGATTGACTGGTCTCTGGGCGCCGACGCCGGCAGGAAGCCTTCGAAGATCCAGATCACGGCGATAGATAGGGGTAACGCTTACGGCATATGGGCCGAGGTGATCTCGGGCTCTTTTGGAGTCTCCGTCGGTTTTGTGGAGAGCCTGTACGAGAGGCGCTACAATTTTGAAGAAGTGGCCCTGGTGCTTGAGATTGCGAATGCCGCCAAGGCGGAGCCCGGGGAGGTCGCCGAGTTGAAGCGGAAGGGGATGGGGTGGGGTGCGATAGCAAAGCAGATGGGTGTGCACCCCGCGAGTCTCGAGAGGGCGAAAGGGAACGAGTCCCTGTTCAGAAGATACGTGTTGTCTCGGGCTCTCGCAGAGTACTACGGCATTCCGGACAGAGAAGTCCTGGTGCTCATGAACGAGAAGGGCTACGGGTTCGACGAGATCGTGTTGGCCGTCAATGTCTGCGCATACTCCGCGGCCCCCTTCCGAGAAGTCGTGTCGGCTCGTCAGAAGGGTGCGAGGTGGAGAGCGGTAGCCGAGAAGTTCAAGATCTCACCTGCCAGGCTTGGCTCTCCTCCCGATGAGATCGTCAGTGCGCATGCCAAGAAGGCCAAGGGTCAGGGTGACGGCGGCAAGGCGTCGAGCTCGGGTAAGAAGAAGCCCAAGAAGAGCTGCGTGGAAACCTGTCCGAATCCGTGCCGCTGAGGGGGTCTCAGGCCTGATCTCGTTCGGAGAGCATCTCGGACAACGTCCTCGCTCGATGAACGTCGCGCTGGAACGTCGACGCTCCGGCTTTTCGGGGAGCCGACCCGGACAACGTCCTCGCTCCGGGAGCTTCACGTCCGCGAATCCTAACCTCACAAGGTTGTGAGCGGCGCCTCCGTCTTCTCCCCGAGTTTCTTTCGCTTCTCGTTCTGTGCTGCGGTGGCCACGGCCGCCAGTAATCCGCCAAAAAGCACCGTGAGCCCAACACACAGCATCGCCATCCCCTTGGTGGAGATGTCCGAGCTTCTGAGACTGGAGATTATGGAGAGCTCGATGTAGGCGACGACAAGTATGATGGCGGTGGCACTCACCGCCACTCCCCTGTTCCTTATCCGCATGAACACCATCCCGACGAGTACTGCCGCAGTGACCAGGGCCCATCCGCCGGTGAGCACCGCCCACGTCGGATAGCCGCCGTAAGGATTCAGAACCTCGGAAGAGATCGAAAGCAAGAGAGACACGGTCAGCGCGGCCGGGGTGACGAACTTTATGCAGATTTCCCACCAGCGGCCCAGCTTTATCTCAGAAACCTCGTTCACGAACTTCCTGAGGCTGCCTATGTCGAAGACCCACCCCAGGAATATGCACTCGACGATACCGATCACGACGAGTCCGTAGGTGAGCGCCCAGTGGTCTACTATGTCGAGCCAGTACAATCCTGCCCTGGTGCTGTATATCAGTCCCATCAGCGCACCCACGGTGCACACGATGAACGTTGCCTTGCGTCGCGTAATCGAGAACTTGTCCCTGAGTCCGGTGACGACGGCCTCCACCAGGGATACAAGAGACGTAAGACCCAGGATGAGCAGCATCGTGAAGAACACGGTCCCGTAGAAGGAACCCAGATGAGGAATCTTGCCGATTGCCGTCGGGTAAGTCTGAAACGCGAGTCCCGGGCCGCCGACCGTCATCGAGTCAACCGGGGTACCGCTCATAGCGGCGAGATAGCCGATCGTGCTGAAAACCGTGAGTCCCGCCACGAACTCCACACCGCTGTTCGACAACCCCGTTATGAAGGCATTGTTGGCGACGTCCGCGTCGTCGGGCCTGTAGCTCGCGTACGCGATCAGTATTCCAAAGCCCACGCTCAGAGTGAAGAAAATCTGCGAGTAAGCCGCCAGCCACACCTGGGGGTTCTTGAGTGCGGCGAAATCGGGCGTCAGAAAGTAATTCAAGCCTTCCCCGGAATTCTGCAGTGTCACGCCTCTTATGAGGAGGACTATGAGCATCACAAACGACGCAGGCAGCAAAATCTTGTTGAAGGAACCCAGCCACCTGATGCCCTTGGCGATTATGATGAGGGCAACTATCCAGGCGCCGAGAAGTCCCGCCAGAACCGGCGACACTATCCCTCCGATTTCGGACGGGCCGCTGCTCAGCATGAGCACGTCCCTTGTGAAGAAGGTCTCCGCGCCCGGCCCCACCCAGGACAGCCCCAGAGAGTGAAACACGTAGTTGGAACACCAGGCCAGAACCACCGCGTAGTAGCTTGCGATGATGAGGCCGATGGCGAGAGAGAACCAGCCCAACCATTCCATGTTGCGCCTGACCTTGGCGTAGGAGGCGGCGGCAGAACCCTGAAGCTTCTGCCCCAATCCCGTTTCCAGGATCAGCAGGGGGATGCCCGCGGTGAACAACGCAATGAAATAGGGAATCAGAAAGGCGCCACCGCCGTTCTTTGAGGCAATGTAGGGGAATCTCCAGACGTTTCCGAGTCCTACGGCGCTTCCAATTGCAGCGAGAAGGAAGGCCGTCCTGCCCGTCCATCTCTCACGTCCCATTCTTGTGCCTACCTTTGTGGGTGCGGATGGAATGCTCACAACGGAAGACAAGCATGGAGGCCGACGTCATGGCCGCGCTATCTCACGAATTTCCCATCGAGCATGATGGTTTTTCCGTCAAGATACAGAGTCGGATTGAGAAGAACGGCATCCAGATGAAGGGGGACGCTCACCTTGCCGTCCATCGAGCGGTTGTCGCCTATGGCTATGTGAACGGTGCCGATCGCCTTCTCGTCTTCGAGCGTGTTTCCCGTCACGCGAGCCTTGACGTTTGTGCCCACTCCCAGCTCGGCTACGTTGGCACCGAGCTTTCCCACCTTCCGGACCATGCGGCGGATAGTGTCTGCCCCCTTTTTTCCTTCGAACTTCACTGCGAAACCGTCCCTCACCGTCATTCTGATGTGGGTTTTCGTAAGGCCCACACCCGACATGGAGCCGTCTACAACGACGAGGCCGTTGGCCGAGCCCTCTATCGGGGCCATGTACGCCTCGCCCGCGGGCAGGTTCGTGAAATCCCCCTTCTCGTGGGCGATGCCCGTATCGGCGTGGGCGATTCTACCCTTGAGAGACATCGTGATGTCGGTGCCTGAACGTGTAACCACGCGGGCACTGGACGCCTTCGACATGATTGACGCATACTTCATAGTGAGCTTCTTGATCTTGCCGTAGTCGGCGGCGAGAGTCCTCTTCATCGAGTCGGCCGTTATGCCGGGAAGAGTGGCGATTCTGGCACCCTTTGCACAGGCGTTGCGTCTCGCGGCGGTGTGAGAGAGAGATCTGCTGGTGGGGGCGATGACGACGTGCGAACGGGCCATGAGCTCGGCGACGGCCGCGGGCGGTTCGCTGCCGTGCGTTTCTCGCTGTACTATTTCTGTGATTATTGACTCGGCGCCCAGCCGTCTACCCACCTCCCAGAAGGCATATCCGATCCTTCGAAGAGGCTCGTCCGTTACGACCAGAAGCACTTCGCCCTTCGAAACCGCCATGCAGTCTTTGAGGGCGATCTCTGCGGCCTTTAGCAGTTTCGGATCCATCTTACCTCCGTCTCAAAGAGGAATCGGGAGACTCCTCTGACCGTTTCTCGGCGGGAGTATATAGGCGGCGACTGCGTTTGTCAACGCCGCCTCGCAAAAACCGCTTCTCAAGGGCTCCGTTTCCTAGTATAATTCGTCGGCTGCGGTATGCGGCAGTCGTCTTTGGTGGTCCGGGATTTGAGTTTTCTCTTGCGTCTTTGTGACAGAGGACGCTCTGCACGCGCCGGTGCCTCGTTTTCGTTTTCTCCAGGAGGTAGCGTATGGCCGAAAAGAAGGTCGTGCTCGCAGCCGTTGGTGCGCTGGAGGAGGTGGGTGGGAGAGCCAGAGTATTCGTAAGCATGCCGGTAGTGAAGGGGATCACTCCCGAGGCCCTCGTCAAGACTCCTGGCGCTGAGAAGGTGAGAACGGGGGAGCCCTTCGTACGGATTCACAACATTGTGCCTTCCGACAAGGTGGGGCTTTCCTTCTTTGATCACGCTGCTCTTTACGGGGACGCATGTTTCGAGGGGATTCTCATAAAGAACGGGATCATTTTTCTCTACAAGGAGCACGTGGACCGACTCTGGAATTCTGCCGCCGGCCTGAGCATCGACATTCCGTATTCCAAGGAAGAACTGAGCTGGCAGGTTGTTCGGACCATTCAATCGGTCGGCTTCAAGAAGAGCGAGAACGGCTACATTCGGCTCGTGGCGACGCGCGGCATCGGCGACCTCGGCATCAACCCCAAGAAGTGCGTGGGTGCCACGGTGTACGCGATAGTGTCGACGATCAAACTCTACCCCAAGGAGGCCTACGAAAGGGGCATAGAGCTGGGTATTTCCAGAAGAATCAGGCGCCCTGACGGGAGCGTTCTCAACCCCGGAATAAAGAGCAACAACTATCTCAACAATGTG
>JAZDPI010000103.1:0-3948 GCA_043797775.1 Candidatus Eiseniibacteriota bacterium | reverse complement strand
CGAGCACGTCAAGAGGGCGGCCGAGTTCTACGAGGCCAGATTCGGGAAAAGGCCTTTCGGTATGTGGCCGGGTGAGGGCTCCGTCGCCCAGGAGATAATAGACATCGTCGCCTCGCAGGGTTTTGGTTGGGTGTCGACGGACGTCGACAATCTCGTTCAGTCTCTTGGTGGGAGGGAGTTGTCTGCTTCGGAGAAGTTCTCGATTTACAGAGGGACACAGGCGGGCAAATCGCTCGGCCTTGTCTTCAGAGACAAGGGACTCTCGGACGACATCGGCTTCAGATTCGGGCGCATGGACGCGGTCGAGGCGGCGAACGACTTCGTGAGGAACCTCTGGAACATCCAGAGGTCTCTGGCGGACTCCGACAGAGATCACATAGTCGTCGTGGTACTGGACGGAGAAAACGCATGGCAGGGCTACGAGAGAGACGGCAAGTTCTTCTTCCGCGCCCTCTACCGTCAGCTTGCGCAGGCGACCTGGCTCAAGACAACGACCGTGAGCGAGTTCCTGAAAACGCATCCGCTCGAGAGTCTTCCTCCGCTGGAAAAGCTCTGGGCGGGTTCGTGGGACGGCCACTCCTTTGCCACGTGGATAGGCGAAGCCGAAGAGAACGTCGCGTGGAATTACCTCGCGAGGGCTCGCCGCGAGTTCGAGGAGTGGAAGAAGGGCGGGACCGGTGAGAAGGGTGGCCCGGACGTGCGCGGTTCAGCCGCTCCGGCGGGCATGCCGATTTCGGAAGAGGCTCTTGCGGGCAGAAAGAAGATCGAGACCGCCGTCTACGAGCTCCTCCTCATCGCGGAGGGAAGCGACTGGTTCTGGTGGTACGGCCGGGACAAGGACTCCGGTAACGACGAGCGGTTCGACGAGGCGTTCAGAAACACGCTCAAGCAGGCCTACGAGAAGATGGGAAGGCCCGTGCCTGCATACCTGAGTGAGCCGATCATCGGCGCGGGAGTGAGACCAGTGAAGGCTCTCCCCGGAGGGAAGGAGGAACTGCTCCTTTCCGTGGACGATGAGCTCGAGGACGACAATGGTCCCGGAACTTACACCTATCCTACGAATCCCGTCTTTAACGACGGCGCCTACGACATAAGACACATCGAAATCGCCGAAGACAGTGCCACCGTCATATTCAGAGTGTCCATCGCCGCGGAGCTTACGGTTCCCTGGGGCGGCGACATCGGCTTTTGTCTTCAGGGCGTGGACATCTACATCGACGCTGACGGCAAGGAAGGAAGCGGAGCAAAGACGCTCTACACTGCGAGAAACGCCGCTGCCGAGGCCGGTTCGGAGTGGGAGTACTTCGTGATGGCCAACATGGACGAGGTCGGCCTCTACGATTCAGCCATGAAGCGCGTGGCCACGGCCAGAGTCGGCGCGTGGGGCGACCCCGTCACGCGCACCATAACCGTGAGAGTACCCAAGTCGGTCGTCGGCAAGCCCGACAAGAACTGGAAGGCAATCGTGTTCATCGTCGGGCACGACGGCTATTCGCAGGGCCGCGTAAGACCCATCTCGCCGACGGCGCAGGAATGGGTGTTCGGCGGGAGCCAGAACTCGGCGCTCGAGCCTCGAATAATGGATCTCGTCGTTCCCGCGGGGCAGAGCCAGAAGGACATACTCGGCGCCTTCAAGAACACGGGACGCTTGGTGGAGATACCCGGCGTTAAGGTGGTCGCGAACTAGGGGCGCGGCCGTGGAATGGGTGCCGTCCCGTTCTCCCTGCCCGCGAGGCCGGACGGCGCGGCGAAACGCCCCGTGGCGAGGGCGTGCGGCGCAATAGCTGTCGGCGTGGACGCGCCCGCCCACCAGGCGGGACCTTTCCGGCTTGGAGCGTTCCCCGAATCGAAGATGCGCCGCGCAACAGCATGGAATCAGAAAGCATGATGAGTTGGTGGTCACGTGTCACTCTTGAGGCTGGAGCGGTTATCGTTCTGACGCCGCTCCTCATGATTCTCGCGACTGTCTTCCTCGGTTTGGGCGCGGGCTGTGCAAGGCGAGACGACGAAGGCATCGTCATCTGGGAGCAGATGGACCCCGAGGAGCAGAAGCTCCTGGACGCCCGCATTGCGACCTTTCAGCAACTTCACCCCGACGTCAAGGTGAGAAGACTCCACTTCGAAACCGAACAGTTGAGGACCAACTTCCAGACTGCGGGGCTGGCGGGCGGGGGGCCGTGCCTTGTGTTCGGCCCGTCCGACCAGATCGGCCCCTTCTCCATCATGCGACTCATCCGGCCGCTGGACGAGCTCATGGGTGAGGAGTTCTTCTCCGAGTTCATAGAGGGGAGCCTTGACACGCTCGGCGGACACATCTACGCAGTCCCCGACCAGGTGGGGAATCATCTCGCGCTTCTCTACAACAAGAGGTTCGTTAAGACGCCTCCTGCGACGAGCGACGAGCTCATCGCGCTCGCCAGGAAAAACACCGTTGACGAAAACCGAGACGGCATCACTGACAGATACGGGCTCGTCTTCAACGCGGTGGAGCCCTTCTGGCTCGTGCCGTTCCTGGGAGGATTCGGTGGATGGGTGATGGACAAGAACGCGCACCCGACGCTCGATTCGGAAGCGATGGTTAAGGCCCTCGGTTTCGTGGCAGACTTGAGGACGAAATACGCCGTGATACCCAAGGAGTGCGATTACCAACAGGCCGAGACGCTTTTCAAAGAGGGCAGGGCCGCCATGATGATAAACGGGCCGTGGTCCTGGGGAGGATACATCAGTGCGGGAATAGACATCGGGCTCGCACCGATACCCAGGAACTCATCTACGGGGCTTTGGCCGAGCCCGATGGTCTCGTCCAAGGGTTATTCGGTGAACGCTCACTGTCCCGAGAAGAAACTCGAAGTCGTGAAAGAGCTTCTCGACTTCCTGACTTCGACGGAGAACCAGCTCGAGTCCGCGAGAAAGATAAAGATGCTGCCGGCGCGAAGGGCCGCCTATGACAGTCTCCTGGCGGAAGGCGACGCGATTCTTGCAGGATCCATGGCACAGGTGAAACTGGGCCGCAGAATGCCCGTCGTTCCCGAGATGCGGGCGGTCTGGGACACGATGCGTCCCGCGTATCAGAACGTATTGAACGGTGAAATCACGGCGGAACGGGCCGCGGCAGGAATGCAGAAGGCCGCGGTCGAGGCCATCGCCAAGATGAAAGAAGAGTAGGGGGCACAGGCCTGAGGGCGCCGAGACGCGCCTCGAGATGCGCCGGTCCCGTGTTGTGCGCGCTGTGTGATGAGCGCGCGAGTGGTCAGAGCAATCTGTGTGACACGACAAGTGGACGAGTGATGGGACAAACGAATGCGCCGTGTGCAGGCGCGTCAGTGGTGTGAAAGACCAATGTTTCGCTTCCTGGACAATAGAAAGCTTTTCCCATATCTCCTCATAGCTCCCACGCTCGCGGTCATGCTCGTCGTCGTCCTCTACCCCCTCATCTACAACTTCGTCCTCGCCTTCAAGAACATGAGCATGTACCACTTCTACGACTCCAAGTTTGTAGGTTTCAGGCATTTTGTCTCAATTTTCAGCGAGCGGGAGCTCTACTTGATCTTCGGGAAGACCATCATCTGGACGGTAGCGAACGTCCTCTTCCACGTGTCCCTGGGAGTCGCAATCGCGCTTGTCCTCAACGGGCGGATAGTCGGAAGGGGATTATTCCGTGCGCTTCTCATACTCCCCTGGGCCATTCCGCAGTACATTTGTGCGCTCACCTGGAAAGGAATGTTCAACCACGAGTACGGAGCGGTGAACCTCATTCTCATGAAGGTCTTTCACCAGGCGCCGATTCCCTGGTTCTCCAACGCCACGTGGGCCTTCATCGCGCCGATAATCACCAACGTCTGGCTGGGCTTTCCGTTCATGATGATAGTCGCGCTGGGGGGGCTTCAGAGCATCTCGCACGAGCTCTACGAGGCCGCCGAGCTGGACGGCGCGGGCGCATGGGGTAAA
>JAZDPI010000052.1:0-12102 GCA_043797775.1 Candidatus Eiseniibacteriota bacterium | reverse complement strand
CTCCAAACTGGTTATTGGGATTCCCCTGAGTCTTCGCGGTCCGATAGCACGTCGAAGAAACGGAGGCGATCATGTCCTTCGTCGTTGTCTTGCCGCTGCTTCCGGTCACGGCGACGACCTTGGGGTTCGTCCTGATTCTGTGGTACTTCCCCAGCTCCTGGAAGGCGGCCAGGGTGTCCCTCGCGCCCAGCAAGGGCTCCGGACCAGCCGCTCTTTTCTCCGAGCCCAGCCATTGTTCGGACACGATGGCGAGGAGAACTCCTCTCGAGAAGGCCTCGGCGATGTAGTCGTGACCGTCGAATCTGTTCCCTTTAAGCGCGACGAACATGTCCCCCGGTTCGGCCGTCCTGGAGTCAATGGACACACCGCTCACGGAAGCCGGCATGCGTCCGGCTTCGTCGCGGCTCGGGTGATGAGCCCCGGTGGCCTTGATTATCTCGTTGATGTCAAATCTGACTCTCATGTCGAGCCCTTCTGCGAAGGTGCCCTTCCCGAAGAATCCCCCTGCACCTGCCTGAGCAAGACCTCCTCTGCCACCTCCACGTCGTCGAAGTGAACGGTTCTGTCGCCGAGAACCTGATAGTCTTCGTGCCCCTTGCCCGCTATGAGCACGCTGTCTGCCGGCTTTGCGGTCCCGAGAGCATGCCCGATCGCCTCTCGCCGATCAGGGATCACCACGTACCGGGCGTTGGCACCGCGGATGCCTTCCTCGATCTGTGCGATTATTGCAAGCGGATTTTCACTCCGCGGGTTGTCGGAAGTGATCACCGTGTAGTCGGCAAGCTCACCCGAGACCCTGCCCATCTGACTTCTCTTGCCCCTGTCTCTGTCTCCTCCGCATCCGAAGACGCAGATGAGATCGCCTTCGGTGATCGGCCTCGCGGTCTTGAGCACGTTGCTGAGAGCATCGGGCGTGTGAGCGTAGTCCACGAAGACGGAGAAGCTCTGTCCCTTGTGCACTCTCTCCAGACGTCCTTTCACGCCCCTGACGGACTGAATTCCTCGAACGACCTGGTGCGCCTCCAGGCCGAGGGAGACGCCTACGGCGAAGGCAGCAAGGGCGTTCGTCACGTTGAACGCGCCGGAGAGCGAGAGTCTCACCTGGAGATCTTCGCCGCTCCAAAGGACATGGAAAATGCTCCCCTCGGGCAGGACCTCGACCTGCGTGGCCCTGACCTGCGCCGCTTCGGAAGTTCCGTACGTCACGATGTTCTCTCGTGCCGCTTGAGCGAACTCGGAAAACGCCGGGTCGTCCTGGTTCAGAATCGCGAAGGGCTTCCTCTTCTCCCCGACACCCCGTTCTTCATCCACGAACAGCTTCAACTTGGCGCGCTTGTACTCCTCGAACGTCCCGTGGAAATCGAGATGATCTCTGCTCAAATTCGTGAATACAACCGCGTCGAACTCGGTTCCGTACGAGCGCCTCATGGCAAGCGCGTGAGACGACACCTCTACGGCCGCGTGAGTGATTCCTTCGCCCACCATCCTTGCCAGAAGCCCCTGGAATTCAGGAGCCTCCGGAGTCGTGTGGGAACCCTTGAGGTCGACGTCGCCGAATTTGAAGCCGATTGTACCGAGCACGCCGACTCTGAGACCGGCCTCCGTGCATATCGCTTTGACGAGGTAGGAGACCGTTGTCTTCCCGTTCGTGCCCGTGATTCCAACCAGCTTGAGTCTGCGGGAAGGATGTCCGTAGAACTGGCAGGCAAGCGAAGCGAGGGCGACTCTCGCATCCGGCACCAACACGCGGACTGCTCCCTCGACAGGCATGTCCCTGTCGAGCACAACAGCCACTGTCCCTCTCGACACCGCTTCCCGCACAAACTCATAGCCGTCTTTGTGGAGCCCCGAGACACACACAAAGACGCCGCCCGGCCCCACCTCTCTGGAATCATAGGCAACCTGGGTCACGTCCACTTCCGGAATTCCTGTTCCCGAGCGCAGACCGGCGCCTTCCAACAATCGCCTCAGTTTCATCCGGCTCCCTACGTCCTCTTGCTCCCGCCTCGTCGCTCCTCATCTCCCTTCCCGGCGCGCGCCCTCCTAAATCGTGGAACCAGGGAGCCTGCACTGGAGCACGCACTGCTGGCCCTGGCGAAGCTCCGTTCCCGCAGGCGGGAATTGTGATACCACAAGGCCGCTGCCCGCCACGCGGGCGCTCACCGATATCGACGACAGCTGGCGAAGCGCCTCTCGCAGCGAAAGACCTTCGAGCTGAGGCAGCTTCGCGGCAGGCTTGGAGAGTTGATCACTCTCCCCCAGCCCGAGCCTGACAGTTTCACCTGCTCGCGCGAGCGTGCCGGGCCGGGGCTCCTGCCAAATCACCCTTGCTCCTAGTCCCGTGCACTGAGCGCGAAACCCCGACTTCCTCAATACGTGAACCGAGTTTTCTTCCCCGAGGAGTCTCACGTCAGGGATTGGCAGCAGTTCCCCGCGCTTCACGTGAAACGGGATCTTCTCGAACTGCGGACAAAGAGGTGATCGAGAACACTTGCTCGCCGTCTCGACCACCTCTTTGAACACCGGGGCTGCCACTAGCGCGCCTAGATGCCGCTCAGCGGGCTCATCAAGCAGCACGAGGCAAACCAGCTTGGTGTTCTCCGCCGGCACAAGTCCGACAAAGGATCCTACGAAGAGGGAATAGGAGCGCGTCACCGGACTGTATTTCTGTGCAGTTCCCGTCTTGCCGCCGACCCGGCACCAGTCGATCCGTGCCGTGCGGCCGGTGCCGCATTCGACGGCCGAGGCAAGGAACTCACGGACCGTTCGACTCGTGGAAGCAGAGACGACCCTTCTCACCGCACGGGGGGGGCAGGCCTTGATTGTTTTCCCGTCGCTGTCCACGATGCGCTTGACCATCTGAGGTCTCATGTACGTGCCGTCGTTTGCGATCGCCGCGTAAGCCATCGCGAGCTGAATGGCCGTGGCGGAGAGTTCCTGCCCCATCGCCATGGTGGGAAGAGACCTCTCCGACCAGGCGGAAGGGTTCCGCATTCTCCCCGAAGCTTCCCCGGGCAGATCGACTCCCGTCGTGGCCCCGAAATTGAACGCGCGGCAGTAGCGGTAGAATCTCTCGCGTCCCAACTGAAGGCCGAGCTTGGCCGCCACTATGTTGCTGGAATATGCGAAGAACTGCTTGAGGGTAATCCAGCCGTGTTTCGACGTGTCACGAATTCTGAACTTGCCGAAGTTCATCAATCCGTTCTCGGCATAGAACATGGTTGACGAATCCGCGAGCTGTTCCTCGAGCACGGCGGACACCGTCACGAGCTTGAAGGTTGAGCCCGGCTCGAACTGGTCTGTCACCGCCCTGTTCCTGAGACATCCCTTCTCCCATGTCCGGGAGTCGGCGGGGTCAAAACCGGGTTCGTTCACCATTGCCAGTATCTCGCCCGTCGAAGGCTCCACCATCACCACGGTGCCCCCGGACGCGCGATGCTCCGCCATCGCTCTCTTGAGACTCGAGGCGGCCATCGCCTGGTAGCGGGCGTCGATGGTGAGAACAACGCTCGCACCGGGCCGCGGCTTCTTGGTGAGGCTCTTGGATGTCACAATATTCTCGCCCATGGCGTCGTGGGCGAACATGAACCAACCAGGGTTACCGACCAGGTATGAGTTGAACCCCGCTTCGATCCCTTCCGTGCCCTCGCCGTCCGTGTTGACAAGTCCCACCACGTGGCACGCCGCCTGCCCGAGCGGGTAGACGCGCTTCGTGTCGTCAACAAGATCGACTCCCCGAAGTTTGGCTTCGCGTAGTCGAGCCTCGGCCTCGGGCGATATCTTTCTGGCTATCAGAACGTAGCCGCCCTTCTTGCTGAGCTGTTTCAGGACGCGGGAATACGAAAGCCCCAGAATTGAGCTCAGTTTTCCGGCGACGGACGCTTTGTTGGATATGTGTGACCGGTAGGCCCACACCGACGAGGTACCGATGTCCTGCGCGAGGACCTCGCCGTTCCGATCGTATATCGTGCCACGCACCGCACTCAGCGGAACGCGACGGTTGTGCTGAGTGACGGCCTTGGCTTCGTACGAAGAGTGAGAGATTACCTGGAGCTGAAACAGCCGGACGACGAAGATGAGCCAGGTCATCAGGCATGCGAGAGCGAGATACTTGAGCCTGTGCCTGGTGTCGTGGACTTTCATCTTCCTGTTGAGGCCTTCTATGGTTGGTCAGGATTGTTCGCGCGAGCGAGCGCCGTCGCGACAAAGAACTCCAGTATTCTCCTCTGGATCTGGTCTACGGTGGATATCTGGGCAGAGGCGTACGCCTCTTCACCCAAGGAGACAGAGCCTTCTGCGAGCAGGACCACCTGCTCCAGTTGCGGGGTCTTGAGACCGACTTCCAGCACTTCCGTGCTGGAGAGGGCGAACATCATCTTCTTCTGCATGTCGGAACGCGCCTCTGCAACCTGGGCGCGGAGATTCTCCACTCTCTGCCTCTTCTCCTGCAGCTCCGAGAGGAGCCTGTCCACGTAGATGTTCTCCCAGGCAAAGAGAAACGCGAGCGAGAAGGCTGCAGCAACGAACAGGATCCTCCTCACGGCACCCGCTCGATGAGAAGGAAGAGAGGTCCGGCCTGCTCGATAGGACGGAGATCGTCTAAGGAATCTGCTCATGTCCGGTCCTCCTCGCGGCTCTCAGGCGAGCACTTCTTGCACGAGTATTGTGGAAAATCTCCTCCTGCGTCGGCCTCAGAACGCCTTGGGTCAGAAGTTCCAGCCGCTCCACCCTGCCGTCCCCGAACGACACGTCACTCTTCATGAACTGTTTGACGATTCTGTCTTCGCCCGAGTGATAGGAGATCACGCAGAGCCTGCCCTCGAGGCCCAGTGAGCCGCTCGCCCGCACGAGTCCCTCGCGCAGGGCCCCGATCTCGTCGTTCACTCTGATTCGCACGGACTGGAAGACTCTGGCCAGGCACCTGTTTGGGTTGGAGGACAGGACCGCACTCTTGACGGCCGAGACGAGATCCAGGCTCGTGGCAAGCGGGCGCCTCTTCCTGAATTCAACTACGGCGCGTGCGAGTCTGCGGGCGCTGGTTACGTCTCCGTACAATCTGAGTGTCTCCGTCAACTCTTCTTCGCCGCACGTGTTCAGGAACTCGGCGGCGGTGACTCCAGACCTGCTGTCAAACCTCATGTCCAGTGCCGACGTCCTGGCGAAGCTGAAACCCCTCTCCGAATCAAGCTGATGAGACGAAATGCCGAGATCCAACAGGACCCCGCTGATCGACTCTATCCCAAGTCCATTCAGAATCTCAGGCAGATCCCGAGAGTCTCTGTCAAAGAGGAAAACTCTGTCACCAAATGCCTTAAGCTTCTCATTGGCGACCAGAACCGAATCCCGGTCCTTGTCAAGGCCTATGAGCCTGCCCTGGTGAGAGAGTTTTCCCAATATGGCAGCGGCATGACCTCCACAACCCAGCGTGCAATCAACATACGTGCCGTTAGGATCATGAACGAGAAGCGACAGGACTTCTTGGACCATCACTGGAACGTGGAGCTGCCGCTGTCCGAGCCCGCTTTCAGGCATTTCGTCACATAGTCGTTGATACGAATGGATTTCGAGAGGAGCGAGATGCGCGGGACTCCTTCAGGCCGTGGCCCAGCGCACTGGCTGCCTCTTCCTTGCGTTCGAAGATGCTCAGCCCCTCATCACACCCCGCCGCCACGAAGATGTTGAGAACGTAGTCACTCAGGTTGCACAGAAACACTCGACATCCGCACCTGGAGAGTTTCCTCAGCGATGAAGACAGGGAGGGAAGGCCTCTGTAGTCGGCGTGCCTGAGCCTTGAGAAGTCAATTATGATGGCGGACTTCCCTGATGTGAAGAGCCTTGCGAGACGGCCTGTCAGAGCTTCGACGTTCCTGACAGAGAGCCTCCCCTCCACTGCTACGGCCACGAGAGCCCCGGCCTCGTGCACACTGATGCGGAGTGTGGATTTGTTGTGCCCCGGTGTTTCCTGTGTCACTTCAGTCTTCTCTCGTCACGAACACCTTCTCGGCTATCTCCTCGAAGGTGTGCTTACTGGCTTTCCTGTAACCGCGGTACGTGCGCGGATTCCAGACTTCGATCTTGTCCAGCCCACCGAGAAAGAGCACTTCCCTGTCGAGTCTCGCCATCTCGATAAGCACCTGCGGAATCTTTATCCGTCCCTGCCCGTCAACCTCCACGTCGTAGGCGTTCTCCAGGAATTCCCTGATGAATCGTCTGTTGTCGGACCTCCAGAAGGCAAGCTTCTTCAGCCTCTGCTGCACCTTGTCCCACTCCATCTGCGGATAGAGATAAAGGCAGCCGTCGAGCCCGTTGGTGATCGTGAAAGTGTGACGATCTCTTTTTGTGAGCACACGCCGAAAACTCGAAGGGATGCTCACGCGTCCTTTATGATCCACCGAGTGTGCGAATTGTCCTTTGAACACGACTTCCATCTGTCACCACCAAATAGGCGTTTTCTCCACTATTCCCCACTTCATCCCACGGCGCATGTTAGAGCCGGCTGCGTTTTCTGTCAACAGAAAATTCAATCTGCCGGCGTTTTTTTTGGCCGCGGTCACTGCTCGAACGACCGGGGAGTCGTTTTCCCGTCGCACGCTCTGTCGCGAGGGTCGACTCACCTCGTTTCTTGCTGGTGACTGCGCGGCGCCGCGGACGCGCGGAGCGGCTCCGATCGAACGCAAGATGTAGATGGGTGTGTCGCGTTCACACACCACTCGTTGGGGAGTCGCGGAGTCAGGCAGAAGAGGAGAGATCTCCAGGAGGACGAGCTTGTCGTCGAACTCCGGCAGTTTGGAGAAGCAGAGCGAGCCGGGAGAGGAGAGGTCTCGAGGAGGGTTCCTTTCGCTGTTGCCGGACCGTGTGGGCGTCGGATCGTTCGGAAGTCAGGTCGTTCGAAGGCCGGGCCGCCAGGGACGGCGCGTCGTCAAGCATTCAGGACGTCAAGCGGTCGGTACGTTCGGAGGTCAGTTCGTTGAGGAGCCCTGCGAGCTTGCGGGCCAGCTCTTCTCTCTCGTAGGGGCGAAGAAGAGCTCTGTCTCCCAGGCCCTGAGCCGGCCTCCCCGACTCGTGCGATGAAAACAGGCCGTCGATGGCACTCGAGATGCCGGCCGGGTCGGCGGGACTGCAGGACACGCCCGCGTTCATGTCCTTGAGAAGCCTTGTGGCAGGGCCGTCGGGGACGAGCGCAAGGACGGGTCTTCCCGTGGCCAGGTATTCGAACATCTTCGCCGGATAGATCATGGCTCCCCGAGGGCTGGGGTCCTCTATCAGAAGGAGCACGTGGGAAGCCGCCTGCAGCCTAACACATTCCCCGTGAGACACCGTGTCGCGGAAGAAGACCACGTCCTGCAACCCAAGCTCACGGGATCTCACCTCGTTTTCCAAGTCACGCGGTCCCACGAAGAGCACTCTCATCTTCGTCCTGGCGTCCTGGCGCCGGCCCAGAAACAGACTGAGCCCCTCGAGAAACGAAGCGCAGTTCCTTTTGCCGGTAAGAACGCCCGTGTGGCTTATCGTGAATTTGTCGGGCAGAGACGCCGCCGATTCCCCCCTGAAATCATCGGGGTCATAACCGTTCGTGATGACCGAGAACTTCCCCGGTGACACGTGTGGATGCTTGCGCAGAAAATCCCGAACGATCTCTTCACTGGTGCAAACCACCCTGTCCGCTTTCTCCAAAACCTTCCTCTCCAGCATCCTGTGCAGCCGCAGATGCAGGCCGGTGGGCGCGGAGAACGTGAGCCTCTCCGTCCACGGATCGCGGAAATCCGCCACCCAGGGTCTTCCGGAGAAGCGCTTGAGAGCCATGGCGGCCAGATGCGTGCTGTCAGGTGAGGACGTGGAGTACAGAACAAGCACCCCGTACCTCCGGAGGCAACGGGCGGCCCGAAGGAAGGCGAAAGGAACCCAGCCGACATACTGATCCGGGATCAGCACGAGACTCGACACTCGTCTGAGAAAGGAGAAAAGCCCACCGGATCTGCGTCCCCCTCTCTTCCCCACCCCTCCCCCGGGAAAGAGCCTGAGCACGTCGAACACGGACGGAGAAGACGCTCTCACGACTACCGTTTCGCCCGGCAGATCATCCGCCAGTGTCTTGTCGACTATCCAATACCCGCTCTCTTTGGCCGTCACCACGACAGAGGACCACCCGAATCTGACGAGATATTTCACAAATTTGGACGTTCTCTGCACACCGCCACCACCCAGAGGCGGGAAAAAATAGGCGAACATAAGAACCCGCTTCGGCGGAGCAGCCTTCGCGACGCTTCCCGCGCTCCACACCGTTCTCTCGCTCCACACGGTTCTCTCGCCCGCCACGGTCGTCTCGTTCGGCACGGTCCCCTCATTCGACACGGTCGTCTCGTTCGACACGATGTTCTCGCTCCGCACGGTTGTCTCGTTCGACACGGCGTCCTGGCGCGGCACGGTTGTCTCGTTCGACACGGCGGCATCGTTCGGCACGGTCCCCTCGTTTGACGCCGTTCAGCCGACGCGGCCCGCCTACGACGAGCGTCCGGCTAGCGCCTGCTCAAAACACTCTTCGCAAGCCTCAAGTACGGTTTCATGTCCCCGGCTCGAGGCAGAAGAATCTGTCCTGGCTTCATCTTCGTGATGCGCAGGAATCGTACTACCATCACGACCACGCCGACGCAGTAAGAGAACGTCGAAGCGGCGGCGGCTCCAGGAATTCCCCAGACCGGTATCAGAATGAAATTCAAGGGAACATTAATAGCAAGTGTAATCAACGCCGCAACAGAATTCGTGAGCTGCTTCCCCCTCCCGACAAAGTCGTTCGCCAGTATGCCACCGAGACTGAGGAACGCCGTGCCGGGCAGAAGTACAAGGAGGGGCGTGACAGAACCGAGATACGCCCTCCCGAACGCGGCCCCAATGAGCGGGCGTGCAAGAAGAGCTATCAGTCCCGCGCACACCGTGCACGCAAGAATTGTGTGGCGACACGCCGAGGCGGTGAGACGATCCCTGTCGCTCGATTCGTCGGACGCGCTCTTGTACATGACACTCGGCGCAATGGAACTCGGGATGTTCCAGAGAAGCTCCGCGAGGAGCACCGCAACGGCGTACTGACCCACGGCGGCCGGCCCCAGAAAGTAGCTGAGTATGAACATGTCCACCCGGTAGTACAGAAACGAGGCTATCCTCGACAGATAGCCCTTCGTGCCAAAGGACACGGCGGCCCTGACCAGATCGGGTCTCAAAGAGACGCCCACCGAGGCGAATCGCCTCGAGTAGAGGATTCCCAAGCCCGCCGCGCCGGCAAAACCGATGACCCACGAGAAGACCGCGGTCCCGAGCCCGAGCCACCCCGAGGCGGCAAACACCAGAACGAACAGGAGCTGGATGGCGTTGCGCGAGGCGGAGGCCACGTTGAAGTGAGTGATCCTGTCGGATCCGATGAGATAGTAGAAGAAATACTCGGACAGGTTGTAGAACGGAATGCCGGTCAGTGCGAGGATCAGAGCGGATCTGGGGACGCCAGAAAGCCCGGGCACATCCAACCAGACCCCGACGACGGCCGCCACGGCGAAGCCCACGGCCCCCGCCAATAGCGCGAATCCCACCGAGCTGGAAGCGATCTCATCCGGCGTGAAGCGCTTCTTGCCGAGGAAATAGACGTTCGAAAGCCCGAAACCGCAGTTCACGACGACGGCCGCCACGGTCGCGGCGGTCGCCGCGAGACTGTAGAGCCCCTGCCCTTCCGGTCCGAGCCACCGTGCTATCAGCACACTCAGAGCTCCACCGGCGCACAGGGAGAATACCCGCGAGAGAAAAGTCCTTATGCTGTCCCGGGCTATGTCCACAGAGAAGCTCCTTCCTGCAACGTCCCGCCATCTCCAGACCCGCCGCCTCCAGACCCCCTCCTCCAGGCCCCCGACCGCCTCCCTACTCCATTCGGAGGGCGATTCTCCTGACCTTCCGCGCGAGCTCAAAGAGCGGAGGCTCTCTGATGAGAACTGAATAGGAGAACTCTCTGGCACCGAAGGACTCTTTGAAGAAACGGACACCCTCGAGCGTGCCGCTTCCCCCAAAATTGAAGATGGCGAGGCCCTTCGCGCAGGCATCCTTGATAATCTCGGCGTACACCAGATGGCTCGCGCGCACGTTCCTTCCTTCGGCGTCCTGGCCGCTCAACCAGGCCATGAGAGTATCACCAAAATATAAGACAAGAACGGCACACAACACCCGGTCGCCCCGGCTCCCCGTCCAGATTCGCGCCTTCCCGTTCATGTTCTCGATTATCGCACCCAGCAACCTCGCGGGATAGACCCGGCCGGCCCTCCAGGAAGCCGCCTGTCCTCTATAGAGTCTGTGCAGAGCCGAGGCGGTCTCTCTGGTGGTTCTTTCCTCCACCTTCAGGCCGCTCCGAAGGGCCTTGCGCGCGCACGTCCTGGTCTCCTTGTCGAAACAAGAGTCCCAGAGCTCCTGAAAGCCGGGCGCAAGGTCGATGAGGTGCGTCGTCGCGCGAAGGCGCCTCCCGTCTGGAAACGCGCTCTGAAGCGCCCGCTCGAGGATCGTGGGAGCGTTGTAGAGCACGCAGTGGAAAGAGAAAGGCAGGATCTCGCGCGTGAGGGCCTGAAGCGCGACGGTGAGAAACGGAGAGACGTCCGTTTCGAGTCCCTCGACGGCGACGGGTCCGCCGTAAGTGCCGAACGGGAGCGAGCTGTATCGCGATAGGAGTAGACTCCGGTCGTGGACCAGGGGCAGGCCTGCCACGTAGCGGCCGCTTCTGTCTTCGACGAGCAGATACTTCGTCCCGAAACCTCGAAACGCCGCCTTAAGAGCACGAATCCACTCAAGGGTGTGAAAGACGGTTGCTCCCGGCGAGCCGCTGAGAAGCGAATTCCACTTGTCGGGGTCCACCCTGTTCTTCACCGAGGGGATAAGTTCGAGGGCATCAGGCATTATCGTATCACTGCGAGCTTGACGACGCGGCTGTCGTTTTCGGTTTCCATCTTGACGAGGTAAATTCCGGCGGGCACGGGAACACCGCGCGGATCCCTCCCGTCCCATATCCTGTCTCCGCTTCCAACGGTTCCTGCGGCTCTGACCTGCCTGCCCGCGAGGTCGTGAATCGAGACGCTCACGGCGGACGGAATCCCCGCGACACGAACCTCCGTATGTCCTTCAGCCCGCCTGAACGGGTTCGGGAACACGTATGCGTCGGACAACGTCCTGCCGGCGAAAGGATCCCAGGCCTTGAGCACGGAAACGCCACCCTCCGTCCCAAACCAGACCCGACCCGATGCGTTGTCTACTGCGACCGCACGCACCCTGTCGTCCACCAGTCCGGTCCGCTCGCGAACGAAAGACGTTACTCCGCCTCCCGCTCGCATCCTCGCCGCGCCACTCAAGGTCGCAACCCAGACGTTACCGAGTGCGTCCACGGCAAGGTCGGTTACCTGGGCCGACGCCAGTCCGAGGTCCGAGGCCGTGTAATTTCTGAGCCAGACCGTGTCCCTGAAAACGCAGACGCCCACCGGCGTGCCCAGGTACACGGTGTCTCCGGAGGCAACAACGGCCGTTATGCTCTGACTCATCAGGCCGTCGCCCACGGAGAAGCGTCTCCACGTGTCGTCAGTCTCTTCGGCCGTACCCGCGTCGTCCCAACGGTCGGCACCGGCGAGCGAGTGACCGATCCAGCGCACCCGGGAGCTCAAGGGGGCAATCGTTTCCACTCGATTCGAGCTCAACTTTCCGGCGGACGCAGTCAGGTTGATCAAAGACTCGTCAGAAGCGTCGTAGGCATAGATCCCGAAATCGTCCGTCGAAAACCAGATCACGCCGGACGCGTCTTCGGTGATGTCCCACGCATTGATGAGCGGAAACGCGGTCCACGTCTCGATCCCGTCCACTTCGCTCAGCCTGTCCACTCTGCAGGTCGGATGGCAGCAGTGGCCGAACCACACGGGTCCGCTCACCGAAGCGTAGACGGCGTAGAGGAACCGGTCCTGAAAGCCGCCCCCTGTCGTGGAGTCGGCGTAGATGCGCCACTCGCCGTCATACCTGAGCGCCGCGGCGTTGGCACGAGTCGCCGTCCAGGCCGTGCCGTCGGCCGCGACGGAAACGTCCTCCGCGAAATTGAAC
>JAZDPI010000022.1:0-16084 GCA_043797775.1 Candidatus Eiseniibacteriota bacterium | reverse complement strand
TTCGCTGGGCAGGCTCACTGTTGCTGTCGGAGTCGTGTTGTTGCTGCTGGGTGCCTGGGTTCCATGCGCATTTGCGCCGCCGGGAAACGGGAAGCTCCAGATTCATCACATAGACATCGGACAGGGTGACGGAATACTCATAGTAAGTCCGCTCGGACAACTCGCACTCGTGGACGACGGCACCTACACGAACTGCTCGGCCTTCGTGAGCTACATCACAGGGCTCGGCATCACACAATTCGACTACAATTTTGCCTCTCACTATCACGCCGACCACATCGGGTGTCTGGACGACCTCATCAACGCCGGGGTGCTCCTGAACATCGCTGGCTACGACAGGGGCTACTCCTATTCCAGCCAGACCTACACGGACTACGTGAACGCTCTGGGCGGGAAGAGACAGACGATCGCGAAGAACCAGACCGTCACCCTGGACGCGGGCGCAGCCAACCCGGTCCAGATAAAGTGCGTGGACTTGAACGGCGCGGGGGTATACCCGGTGAGCGGTTCGGACGAGAACTCCAAGAGCGTCGTGCTCAAGGTGACATACGGGAATTTCGACGAGGTGATGGGTGGAGACCTGACGGGCGGCTCGACCAACGACGTCGAATCCACGGTGGGTCCCATGGCGGGAGACGTCGAAGTCTACAAGGTGCATCACCATGGCTCGGCCACCTCGACCAACGACAACTGGCTGAACGCCATCACGCCCGAGGTCGGCGTCATTTGTGTGGGAAGCAACTCCTACGGCCATCCGACTGCAGAGGCCCTCACCAGGCTTCACAATCACAATGTGAAAACCTACTGGACCGAAATCGGCTCCGGAGCTTCGCCCGTCGTGGGCTGGGACAAGGTGGGAGGCACGATCGTGATTCAGGCGGACCCCGGCTCCGGTGCCGCGTACACGGTCTCGGGGAACGGCTTCACCGACACTTACTACAATTCGGGCGGCAGTCAGGTCTACACGAAGACTTACTACCCGGCCGGCGTCACGACGCTCACGGGCACGATCGGGGCCGGGAGCTACCAGAGCCTCGGCGCAAACGACGGGAGCTATCTCAGGGTGAACGCGGTGAAGAGCGGCAGCAAGTACTACACCGACTGGTACGGGACCACCACCATATCCGAGGTGCCGACGAAACTGACCGTGACGTACGACGGCAAGTATTCGACAAGCCGCACCCAGACTCTCTATCTCTACAACTTCTCCACGAGCGCCTGGACTCAGATCAATCAGGCGACCGTGGGTACGACCGACGTTACCAAGACGTACGAGACGACCTCCCCCGCCGCCTTCATCTCCGCCACCGGCGAAATAAGGATGAGGGTTGCGGCGAACGGCAACAGCAAGACCTACTCCTGCTACGGCGACTATATGGCCTACACGATAGAGTACGCTTCGCCGACCATGGCCGAGCTGGGGCCCGGGAGAGAAGAGGTTTTTCGCGCGATCTCCGAGCGGGGTGTTGACTTCGCCGGCGCGGTCGGTCCGAGGTTGATGGGCGGCATTGAGGCCTCGCCCAATCCGTTCAATCCCGCCGTGCGCGTGAGCTTCGAGCTTGAGGAGGCTGCCGGCGCCGAGTTGGCGGTGTACGATATTTCGGGACGCAGAGTCGCCGTTCTTGCTCGCGGTTTGCTCGAAAGGGGAGTGCACACTTTCGTGTGGAACGGAGCGGATTTCGAAGGGAAACCCGTCAGCTCCGGCGTCTACGTTGCCAGGCTGGAGGGTGAGGGGGTTTCACATTCACTCAAGCTTGTCGTGCTGAGATGAAATCCTGCTCGTCGAGGCCGATTCGACCATGATGGCCTGACGCCCGCGAGCCGGGCGGCCGAGTTGTCTCAAGGAACGCCGGCTCTGTGGCAGCAGTCGTGCTCGTGTCTAGCCAGCTCATCCGAGGCGACCGTTTCCGCGGAGCCGGCAGATTGTCAGCCGTTGCGGAGTGCATCAGCCGCGGGAGACCGTCCATGAGACTCTCCAGATATCTCACTCCGGAACTCGTCGAGCTCGATCTGGATTCTCTTGTCGACCTCGAGTTCCCCGAGGAAATGAGCCCACAGAGACGGGCCAGGGAGGGGAAAGAGAGGACGGTGGAGGCCCTCTGCGGCATTCTGGACCGCTCCGGATGTGTTCGGAACGTTGCCAGACTCTTCCGTGATCTCCACAACAGAGAGAAAAAGGCCACGACGGGCATTGGACGAGGCCTTGCGATCCCTCATGTGCGCACGCTTCAAGTGAAAGAGTTCGTGATCGCCTTCGCGCGTTCGGAGAAGGGATTGGAGTTCGCCGCTCTCGACGGAAAGCCTGTCTCGATCTTCTTCCCCATGGCCGCGCCCCCGGATGACGACACGTTCTACCTCAGGGTCTATAAGACGTTGTCGGACATCCTTCGGTTGGACGAGACCGTCGACGGACTGAGAAGTGCTGCCGACCCGCACGAGATAATAAGAATCATAAGGAGTTACGAGTAGTTGCTTGTCTCGTCGGCCGCCGCTCCAAGAGGCCAAGCAATAGTTCTTGACGCGTGCTGTCCCGATTGTACAATCGCATGGGAAGGCGACACGAGCTGACTCGGTAGTCGCCGTTTCCGTGGAGGTTGGTAGCCCGGGATGAACTCGGTCAGGACATGGCTCTCTTTTCATAGGCCCACGAGACGATTCGGTAAGGTGTCCTATGATCTCCTGGCTCTGTCTTCACGACTGGATGAGTTGAACGAAAGGCGTAAAGCGATTCAACGGAGAATACTTGAGTTAGAGGCGGGGAACGACGAATGCCAGAAATGCAACGGGTTGTGCTGCAGAGGGGGCTATGATCACTTCACCGCCCTGGACTACCTCATCAGAATGTTCTCGGACAATCCGCTGGACGGCTACGGCCGCATACAGAAGCCGGAAGCGATCCGCTCCATACTGTTGAGACAACTCAGGCGCATATCGCGTGCTCCAACCGGCACGGTCGTACCTGATACGAAGTGTCCGAACCTCACTCCCGACGGATGTGAATTTCAGCCGGAGGACAGGCCCATACGCTGTGTCCTCTGGACTTGCAGAGCTCTCAGGCAATCGTTGCCTTCAAACAAACTGACGGAAATCGGGAAGTTGACGAAGGAATTGTCCGACGTTTCAGTCGGAGTCATCGAGATATTCCGCGAGACCTGATGCAGCGGTCGCCATCGCAACCTTGGAACCCAGCAAGCGAGGAGTCGGAATGTGGAAAACAACTGAAGGCAGCACAGGAAGGCTGCTCCAGCTTTGCGTGTCCTATTTCATTTTCTACGTCATCACCGGGCTGACGGTGAAGTACTTCACCGGAAAGGCCGATCTGGGCTTCCCCGGAATGGGGCAAATCGAGTACCTGGTTTACAGCACGCTCGGAGGAACCAGCCTCTGCGTGACCGTAGTCCTCGTACTGCGCTGGTTCAAGTCCAAGTCCACGCAGCTGGTCAGGTGGGGAAGTCTGACGTTCCCCAGGGAGTTTCTGTACATCATTCCGTCCGGCGTCTGTACGGCCGTTGTGATCCCGACCACCACACTCATGTACTCGCTCCCGATATCGGTGATGGTAGCGATGGTCATAATGCGGGCCAGCGTCATCGTGATAAGCCGCGTGGTGGACGAAGTTCAAATAAGGCAGGGAATACTTCACAAGACCGTTTACAAAGAAGAGAACATCGGCGTGGTCTTTGCTCTTCTTGCTGCGAGCGTCCAGATATTCTGGGTGGAGAAGGGAAGCTTCGACTTCGCGCATTCCACGGCGGCGATGAGCATACTGGGGAGTTACATCGTCGCCTATTCTATCCGCATCTACATCATGAACTACTACAAGAACACTCGGGGAAAGGGCGTGAAGCTTGACAACAAGTGGTTCTTCTCGATAGAGCAGATAGCCGCCTGCATCACGCTCGTCGTGGTAAGTGCCCTTCTATTCTACTCTCCCCGGTGGTTCGGCTGGAACGTAACCCAGCTTGAGCTTTACAGAGCGGCCATAGTCAGTCCCCAGCCGATGTGGGCCTGGGGGGTCCTCGCCGGCACGGCCTTCGGCATGGTGGCGTTCTTCTCGGTTTTCATCTTCATGTTCAAGGGAAGAACCGCCACGTTCGCGGGACTCGTGAACCGGCTGACCTCACTCGTGGCCGGCACGACGGCGACGCTCGTTTTCTGGCTTGTGTTCGGAGGCAGGTTCCCCAGGACTGCGGATTGGGTTTCTCTCGCGCTGATTCTCGTGGCCGTGGGATTCCTGACGATTGCCGAGAGGAAGAGAGTCGCCGAGCTCGTTGCCGCTCACGAAATTGAGATCGCGAACAGCAAAGCCGCGCACAAGTAGGGGAACGACGCACGGCAAGGGCAAGCCCGCGCACCGTGTCAGGAGAAGCACGCACGGATGGGTAAGCGGCAGCAGCGCCGCCCGGAGCACGGCGGCACCGGGGACGGCCCCGCCCCGGGAAGGGCGGGTTCCTGCAACCGGGGCCGGGCCCGTCACATAATTACGCTTTCTTCGTCCTCTTCCAGAGCCTTCCGAAGACGTCCTCGAGCGCCGGGCCCAGCTCCTCTGGTTTGTCAGTGACCTCGGGCTCGTTCTGAAAGACGGCGAATGGAACGGAGTGTCCCCTTATGTCGATGTGCCCGTCGCTCCCCGACGCCAGCCGGTCCCAGTCGTTGAGCTTGTAGTAGAACTCCATCTTCTCGTCGGGAAGAGAATGGAAGAGAATGCTGTGCGCGAGCTTCTTCTGAAACCTGCGCCTGTTCTTGCGGCAAGATTCCTCGTAAGAGACTCTTATGTACACGATGCCCGCGCGCTTCAGTATCTCGTCTGAAAGATGTGAGAATGCGTCGCGAAAACCGTTTTCGCCTCCTCGCGCAAATTCCACGATCGCCGTCGTGTTCTTGAGGTAATCGGCGTCCTGCGCGAGGTTCTTGGCGAACTCGAGGTTTATCCTCTCTATGAAGAGATTCCATATGAACGGGTCCTTGAAGTAGTAGTCGGGCGTCGTGAAGACCCGTTCTCGTCCGTGCTTCGAGAGAATATCGTCGATCTCGAAGGTCTCCCACACGAAGGGGAAATCGTCTATCTCCTCAAAACTGCCGATCTTGAAGCGCTTCTTCCTTTGTTCAACGCCGGTGTTCTTGAGATAGTCAATGACCTCGCTTTTCCCTGCGGCAGGCCTTCCAATGAGAATGATCACTTCAAAGGTCTCAGCCATTCCTGTCTCCCTTCTTCGATGCCCGACCGAACGGCGCGTTCGAGACGGCGTTTCTCTTGTGCCCGACGGACCGGACGCCACGTTAGAGAGGGCATCTCCCCCGGGGGCGGGCGATTTACCTACGTGTTCCCTTGCGGTAGTAGATGTCATACGTGCCTCTTCGCCTGTCCTGAAAGATGACGTGGGCGCTGCCGTCCTCCCGACAGGCGAGTGATACGAAATAGGTTGCCTCGGGCGAGTCCGTCAGCCTCACGTGCGGCCCCCATTTCGCGCCGCGTCTTTGACAAAAGAAAGCGTCCGTCTGACCGTGTCTGTCGTCGTACCACACGACACAGACCTCGTCGTCCCTACCCGCCTCGACGGCGGGCCTGAATGCCGCGTAACTGCTGTCCGTGAGGAGAATCTCGTCTCGCCATTTGCCGGCTCTTCTCTCTCTGTAGCAGACTGCAGGCTTGTCGAACCTGTGATCCTCCCACACTACGTGTAGGTTTCCGGCCCCATCCGCCTCTATGGAGCCGCGTCTGGCGTCGGACGTTCGTCCGGCGTCTAACCCGCGTTTGATGCCCAAGGCCCGCCCGAGTGCAAACGGTCCTTTGACCAACCTGACAACCTTCTTCCACGTGCCGTGAGAACACTCCCGATAGACAATTGTGCCTTTCCCGTCCTTCTCCTGCGTCCAGACAACGTGAACCGAGCCACCGGGCCCTGCGTCCACTGAAGGTTCCCGAGCACTCCCTTCCTCCGGTTTGTTCAGACAAAGAGGTTTCGACCACTTCAGGGCCGACCGGCGCATGTAGAACACCCTGGAAGTTCTTCCGTCACCTTCTTCCCACACCAGATGGAGGGTGCCGTCGGCGGAATACGAGAGCGAGGGAAAGAAAGACGTACCGATCCCTTCGGTCAAACGCTCGGGTATCGTCCACTTCCCGTTGGCCCGACTCGAGAAGTAGAGATCGTAGTTTCTGTCAGGATTGTCGGACCATACTGCGTGCACGTTTCCTTTTCGGTCTAGGGCGAGCGCCGGAGTCGTACACGTCGAAGCGGTGAAGGTCATCTGCTCCTGTTTGCCCCAGCCTTCGGAAGTCCTCTGCCGGTAGTAGATGTCGTAGTACAGCTCGAAATTGCCGCAGAAAACGATGTGAACCGTTCCGTTCGCTTCCGCCGCGATTGAGCGGGCATTATTGGGCGTGACGAAGGCCGCAGTGAGCCCTTCGTTGACGCTTTCTTCGCGTGACCAGACGAGCTCCGGGGAATGCCGCCCACCGGTCGCAGAGCCGAACGCGTGGGCTGCCCGTTCGAGTATCGGCAGACTGAACACTGCAAGCCCTGCCGCGACACACACGGTCGCCAGGCAAGGCAAAGCATGGGAGTACTTCAATCTCATTTCACCAGAATATCAGACCCGAGGGTGCCTTGAAAAGAGGCAAGACGAAGGACGGAACCGAGCCCCTGGACCGTGCTGCTGCGAACCGTACCGGAGACCTTGTGGCTTTGAAAAGGGACAAAACGAAGGGCGGCGGAATCGTCTCCGCCGCCCCGGTCACATGCGTGTTCCGTGAGTGTCGTCGTGATCGAGCGACGCCTCACATCACCAAACTGCTAGCACTTCGCGGGCATCCTGTATCTTCTCACTATCAGATACACCGACGCGAGTGCGATGGCCGCTATGAGGATTCCCAGCCACATACCGTTGCCGGTGGGCACAAGAACCTCCGCAAACACCAGCCCGGTGGGTTGAAGCGACGTCGGTGACACATAGTTGCCGACGTTGACGAGCACCACGTACAGGCCCTGCGGATCAACAACCGCGTCCAGGTTGCCCCAGGCCTGGTTCGGAGCTTTGTCAAGGAACCCCCAGCCGGCAGGGGTCTGCACCTTGCCGCCCGGAGGTATGATGGTGCTTGCCAGTGACTCGATTTCGATGTCTATCGGGTCTCCATGGAGATCGGTCACGATAGGACCGGACACGATATGCATGGGATGGTCGGGGCTCGTGTTGTTGATCTCAACCCCGAAGCCGCCGGAGTGCCCGTGGTGAGTCGGAGGGGGCACCTGGTGAATCGTACCCGTCTTGTTGCACTGTGGAATTGGAGCCGGCCCGGGAGGATTTCCGGGATCCCACGGAGGCGTTCCCGGCGGATCGGGCGGCTGCGGCGGATGGTAGTACCAACTTAGCAGCCAGTCCTCGGTCTCGCCAAGACCGAAGCCGGGGGGCCAGCTTCCATTCCAGCCGTTCGGTCCGGTGGCAAGAACGGGAGCATCACCCAGCGTGACGCGCAGCCAGTGGTAGCCACTGTACATGGAAACCCAGTTGAAGCCGCCGATACAGTACCACACGGTCTGGCCGGGGTTGTGGACGAATCCGTAGCTCGGAAGCACGTAGTTGCGCACAATCCACTCGCCCGGCTGGTCGCACCACGTTCCGCTCGAGTTGCAGTCAAGAAGCACGTTCAGATAGCGCGGCGTCTGAGGTGGCGCGCCCGGGGCGATGGTAATGGGTACGTACACCCAGGCGTACCACCCACTCATGAAATAGTCGGCGAAGATGAGCGGTACACCGTCATCCGTGTCCAAGTCGGGAACGAGGGCGTTCGGCTCACCTGTTGACGCCCAACCCACGTAGGAGTCGGTCAGCGGAAAATGAGTGGGACCACCGCTCGCGGACAGGGATGGGAAAGACGGGTCCGGCGCGTCGCCGAAGTCAGGATCCTGCTGTCCCCAGGCCGGGCAGGCGAGAAGCAGCGTGACGATCAGAATCCCTAACCCTTTCAGTCTAGTGTTCATGATACGACCTCCAGCGCCTTGCCTCATGCACGGCGCCGAGTTTGCGAGCCCAGGTACTCGGTCGCACAGAACCGCCTCCCTCCACGGTGAACGAACGCCACGGAATTGCCCGACTTGTCGGCGACTTGCTTCCACGTCGTCGTTCCCACGACACTTGTCCGCACCAAAGGCTTCTGCACGGCCACGAAGGAACGCCTTTCTGAATCTTACGTTGGCAAATCACCTCCTCTGCGCGTAAACGTAATTATGCGATGTTTGATGGCCCGCACGACATGGCGTTCGGGGCTGTGCACCACGAACCATGCGCGGAGGCAAGCCAGCAAGGTCCCACGCCTGCCACCCAGCCAAGAAGGAGACACCCGTCAGCCGGGGCTAGACCGGAAAAGGAGACGCCCCACCCACGGAAACACGGGGTAAGACAGAACGACGAGCGAGCACCTTCAAAGATGAGGCATGTGAGGCAGGCGGAAAACGCAAAGCGTCGCCCCCCTCCGGTGGAAAGAAAGCGTTACCGTGCACTGAAGAAATCTGACCGGTCAAGAAATGCACAACTATTCATCGTACAAGTCTTTAACGGGCCTTATTATACTACGGTTCCTCCCGGAAGTCAACCGCGAATCCAACCTGTGGTTGGACGATTGACGTGCCGCACCACACCGGTCTCTCTATCGTGTTCGTGGCGCTGCTGCCCTCCTTGTCCCCCCCCGGGTCTTGCCCCCGGGGGCATGGGTCGCACGGGGGTGCAGCGAGTATCGACGTGGCAACTCCGGCCTTGTTCGCGGGGGTGTGGTGCTGTAAGATTCTGCTCTCTGCACGGAGCGGAGTTCGCAAGGGAGACACGAGCCGATGTCCTCAAATCGCAGTGAGATGCCGGGGCCGCTTTGCCGGTCGTCGAGCACGATCACGGAGCTCTCCGGCAGCTCCTCGGACGGATTCCCGGGGCCGCTTGGCCGCCCCTCGGATGAAACGGCGCCCCCGCCTCAAACGACCTCGAACGGCGGGCTTTCCGGTTCCGCCTACGACGCTAAGTTCTCCTGGAAGGCACCCAGGGATATTGATCTCTCGCCCGGCCTGCGGTTGAGGACGAAGCGCATACGAAAGCATCTGCCTGCCGGTGCCGCTGCAGCGCGCGTTCTCGACGTCGGCTCGGGTTCCGCGCCGCAGGCCATGGCCTTCGGCTTTGAGACTCCGCTGTTTCTGGACATCTCTTTCTTCCAGATGCGACGGCTCAGCGAGACGGGGCTTGCCTGCTCGGTCGCGCACGCGGAGGCGCTGCCCTTCGCCTCGGGGTCCTTCGATTACGTTTTCTGTACCGAAGTCTTGGAGCACATCGAGGGGGATCGTCGATGTCTGGCGGAAATCCATCGCATTCTGAAGAAGGACGGTTGGCTCGTGCTTTCCGTGCCGCACAGAACCGACTACTTTGGTGTTGCCGACACGGAGGCCGGTCACCTGAGGCGGTACGAGCTCCCGCGGCTGACCGAGATGCTTTCTTCCAGTTTCAAAGTAGAGAGTGTCTTTCCCATCTGGGGCAGACGCTGGAATCGCCTGGAGAACTACGTGTCAAAGCTGGGGCTCGCCTCGCCGATCCTGCAGGGATATGCGAAGACCCCGTCTTTTCTGATGTATCCACTTTCTCTGTTCGGGTATCTTCTCATGAAAATCGATCTTCATTTGACCGAGCCGGAGGACGCCAGTTCCGTCGGGCTGCTCTGCAAGAAGGCGGGAGTCGCTCCATGAGACCGTACCGTGAAAAAGTGAGGTAGTATGCCGGTTCAACAAGTTCACAACTACATCGGCGGCCGTTGGGTCGCCTCGAAAGCCACTCAGACACTGGAAGTAAGGAACCCTGCGACCGACGAGGTCCTGGCCACCGTGCCCCTCTCGGGTAGAGACGAGGTGAACGACGCCGTTCTGACGGCGAAGAGGGCGTTCGCGGAATGGCGGGAAGTCCCGCCGGTCGTTCGAGCCCGCTACCTCTTCAAACTGAGAGCACTTCTCGAAGAGCACTTCGACGACGTTTCCAGAGTCGTCGTGAAAGAGAACGGGAAAACGCTCGCCGACGCACGAGGCAGCGTACGCAGGGCCCTGGAGAATGTGGAAGTCGCCGCGGGGATTCCTTCGCTCATGATGGGCCAAAGCCTCGAGGACATAGCAAAGGGCATCGACTCCGTTGCGATACGCCAGCCGCTCGGTGTGTTCGCCTGCGTGAGCCCATTCAACTTCCCGGCAATGGTGCCTTTCTGGTTTCTTCCCTTCGCAGTGGCCTGCGGGAACACTTTTGTGGTCAAGCCGTCGGAGCAGACGCCTCTCTCGCAGGTTCGGATGTTCGAGCTTATTCACGAAGCAGGTTTTCCTCCCGGCGTGGTTAATCTCGTGAACGGTGCGAAGGGCGCGGTCGACGCTCTGCTGGAGCATCCGGATGTGTGTGGTATCTCCTTCGTCGGTTCGAGCCCCGTCGCGCGCTACGTTTATTCCACTGCCGCCGCCAACGGCAAGCGCGTGCAGGCACTCGGAGGCGCGAAGAACTTCCTCGTGGTCATGCCTGACGCGGACCTCGACGGAACGGTCTCGGCGCTGATCGATTCCTGCTTCGGGTGCGCGGGCGAGCGGTGTCTTGCCGGGAGCGTCATCGTCGCGGTCGGCGACGTGTACGCCCCTCTGCGAGACAGACTTGTCGCCGCCGCGAAGAAGATGGTTGTGGGGAACGGTCTTGATGAAGGCGTGGCAATGGGACCGGTGATCTCGAAGAAGCACAAGGAGAAGGTGCTCTCTTACATCGAATCGGGGATCAAAGAGGGGGCGCGGCTTCTCGTCGACGGACGGAGCGTCAAGGTCGCAGGTCATCCCAACGGATACTTCGTCGGCCCTACCATTTTTGAAAACGTGAGCCCGTCCATGAAGATCGCCACGGAGGAGATCTTCGGGCCGGTGGTCTCACTCGTGCAGGTTCCGAGTCTGAAGGACGCGCTTGAGCTCATGCATCAGTCCGAATTCGGCAACGCCACCTCGATATTCACTCAGAGCGGTGGCCACGCGCGCGAGTTCGTGTACAGGGCAGGGATCAGCATGATAGGCGTGAACATAGGCATTGCGGCGCCGATGGCCTTCTTCACGTTCGGCGGCGCAAGGGGTTCGTTCTTCGGAGATCTCAAGGCGCATGGAAGAGACGCGATAGAATTCTACACGGACAAGCGTGTCGTGATATCTCGCTGGTTCTGAGGAAGCGCGCCGGGGGCGGCTGGGGGTTTGGCGTGAAGCGGTGGGGAGCCCAAGGCGGCGCGGAGATCTCGATGCGCCCCAATAGGCGCCGGGGCGACGCGCACGATGTCGGCAAGGAGGCCTGAGATGGGACTTCTGATAAGAGGGGGCGAAATAGTCACTGCCGGGGCCCGGTTCGTCGGTGACGTGTATTGCGAAAACGGCAAGGTCGTCGCGTTGGCTCGCACCATCGAGAAGAAGGACGCAAGCGATACCGTGATTGACGCGGGTGGCGCGTTCGTCTGGCCCGGCGGCGTGGATCCTCACGTTCACATGGAGCTCCCTTTCATGGGGACCCAGTCCACGGACGACTTCGAGACCGGCTCGGCGGCCGGCGTTGCCGGCGGCACCACGACCATAATTGATCTCGCCATCCCGGGCCGCGGCCAGCCGCTCCTCGACGGGCTCAGTGTCTGGCTTGAGAAAGCGCGGAAGGCGGTTGCCGATTATGCGCTCCACATGGCCGTGACGTGGTACGGGGAGAAGACGAAGGAAGAGATCGCGACCTGCGTTCGCGAGGCGGGGATAGATTCTTTCAAGAGTTTCATGGCTTACAAGGGCGCGATCGGCGTGGATGACGACGAGCTCTTCAAGATCATGAGTGCAACCCGCGAGGCCGGCGGCCTCACGATGATTCACTGCGAGCACGGGGAGGTTGTGGCCAATCTCCAGAGGACGCTCCTGGCGCAGGGAAACACGGATCCATACTACCACCCCGTCTCGAGGCCGAGCTTCGTTGAAGGCGAAGCAACGGCGCGCGCGATAATGATCGCCCGCGCGACAGGGCAGAAGCTCTACGTCGTGCACATGACGTGCAGCGAGGCTCTGCAGGCCCTGGTGGAGGCCAGGCTGAGAGGGCAGGCGGTGTACGGCGAAACCTGTCCCCAGTACCTTCTTCTTAACGACGAAGTCTACAAGAAGCCCGATTTTGAGGGGGCGGCCTACGTGATGTCTCCTCCGATAAGGCCCAAGGGCCACCAGGAAGCGCTTTGGAACGGAATCAGCTCGGGCGTGATGGATACCGTGGGCACCGACCACTGCCCGTTCAATCAGAAGGGTCAGAAGGAGATGGGCCGCGGGGATTTCACGAAGATCCCCAACGGTGGCGGGGGCGTGGAGCACAGGGTTCAGCTTCTCTACACCTACGGCGTCTGCGAGGGAAGAATAGACATGAACCGCTTCGTCGACCTCGTGTCGACGCGGCCTGCGAAGGTGTTCGGGTTGTACCCCAGAAAGGGTTCATTGGAGCCGGGAGCCGACGCCGACATTGTCATCTACGACCCCGCCGGGGAAAGTCGATTGTCGGCCTCCACTCATCATCAGAGGTGCGACAGGAACATATACGAAGGGTTTGTGGTGAAGGGTCGCTTCGCGAAAGTTTTTGTTGGAGGGCGCGTGGCCTTCTCCGACGGCAAACTCAACGTTGAGAAAGGCGCAGGCCGCTTCATCAAGAGGCCGGTCGCCAAGTTCGGCAACGGGAAGTAGGGGCCCGGTCCGAGGTTTGGAAACGGGAAGCAGAGGCTGGCCCGAGGTTCGGAAACAAGAAGTGGGGTCCGGTCACCAGATTCGGAAACGACAAGTGGGGGTTCGGTAGTGGGGGTCCGGTAGTGGGAATTCGGTCGAGGGCCCCTTCAGAGTCCGCTTTGAAGGACCGTCATTGGAGGATCGACATGCCAGCAAAGAAGCGTGCAGTGCGACACAAGGCAACAGGGAGCGGGGCGACGAAGAGTGGGGCTAGAAGGAACGGAACGACAGGGGGCGGGGCGACGAGAAGCGGGACGGCAAGGAACGAGGCGGCAAGGAGCGGGAGCGCACACGGCCGCGGCCCATCGAAAACCAGCGCAGCCGTGCGGAGCGGTCTCACGGCCGAAACCGTTCGCAGGAAGCACGGGGATTTTCTTCTCCCGTGCGTCAAGAACTACTATCGTGAACCCCTCGTTCTCGTTGAGGGAAACGGCAGGCATGTCACAGATATAGACGGCATGAGCTATCTCGATTTCTTCGGAGGGATTCTCACGGTCTCCATCGGGCATGCACACCCGCGCGTTAACGCGGCCGTGAAGGAGCAGATAGACAGGCTTACGCACGTCTCCACTCTCTATCAGACCCTGCCGATGGTCGAGCTTGCGGAAACCATCGCCAAAATCACGCCCGGTAAACTCGCGAGATCCTTCTTCACTTCCTCCGGCACGGAGGCGGACGAGACCGGCGTGATGCTCTCACAGATTTACACTGGCAGGTTGGAGATAGTGGCCCTTCGACACGGGTACTCCGGGAGGTCGCTGCTTGCTCAGGCACTCACCGCTCATTCTCCGTGGAGACTTGTTCCCACGCAGATAGCCGGCATCAAGCACGCGGCGTCGCCGTACTGCTACAGGTGCACCTTCGGGCTCAAGTACCCTTCGTGTAGCGTGAGGTGCGCTCTGGACATCGAGGAGCTCATACGGACCACCACGGTCGGCAAGATAGCGGGATTTCTTGCCGAGCCCATTCAGGGGGTGGGTGGGTTCATCACACCGCCCAAGGAATACTTCAAGATCGCCGTGGATATCGTGCGAAGGTACGGCGGAGTATTTATTTGTGATGAAGTACAAACGGGGTTCGGCCGCACCGGCGGAAAGATGTTTGGGATAGAGCACTTCGGAGTGCTGCCCGAGATAATGACCATGGCGAAGGGTGTGGCGAACGGCATCCCGCTGGGCGTGACGGTGGCGACCCCGGAAGTGGCCGACTCGCTCTCGGGTCTCAGCATCTCGACCTTCGGAGGCAACCCCGTTTCGTGCGCGGCGGCGCTTGCCACGATCGGAGTGATAAAGGACGAGGGCCTTCCGGCCCACGTCGATAAGGTGGGCAAGGTGCTTCGCTCGGGACTACTGCGACTGAAGGATCGGTTCCCTCGTCTGATCGGAGAGGTCCGGGGGATGGGTCTCATCCAGGCGATAGAAATCGTGGAGGACGAGACCAGGGGCGACAGGACGCCCAACGTCGACGCGACGCTCGCGCTCTTCGAGGAAACCAAGAAGCGCGGGCTTCTGATCGGGAAGGGTGGGCTTTACGGCAACGTGGTGCGCATAAGCCCGCCGCTCACGGTCACGAAGAACGAAGTGGAGAGGGCGCTCGAGATTTTCGGGGATTCGTTCGAGGCGATTGTGTGAGAGACGCGCAGCCGCCCCGCGGTGGGGGCACAGTCGGGCGGGGGAGCGAGGTGGACGCATAGGGGCACGGCCGGGCCGGCGCAGCGGCGCCGCGTGACTCTTGCAGAGGTGATACGGTGGCGGATATCAGCATCAACTTTGCCGGGATGAGAAGCCCGAACCCGTTCTGGCTTGCGTCGGGACCTCCGACGAACACCGGCGAACAGGTCATGCGCGCCTTCGAGATGGGTTGGGGGGGAGCGGTCTGGAAGACGGTCGGGAAGCCCATCGTCAATGTCTCCAGCAGGCTCGGAGGACTGGACGAGGGCGAGCACAGAATGGTCGGTCTGAGCAACATCGAGCTCATCAGTGACCGGCCGATAGAAACAAACCTCGAAGAAATATCCGAGACCAAGAGGCGCTTCCCCGACAGGACGGTCGTCGTATCTCTCATGGTCGACAGCAAAGAAGAGTGGTGCTCGATGGTGAGACGTTCTCAAGACGCCGGTGCGGACGGTCTCGAGCTCAACTTCGGTTGTCCTCACGGGATGTGCGAGAGGGGGATGGGGTCGGCCGTCGGCCAGGAGCCGAAGGTGATTCGTGAGATCACGTCCTGGGTGAAGGAAGTGGCGACGATTCCGGTTCTGGTCAAACTGACCCCCAACATCACAGACATCACGGAGCCTGCGGCTGCCGCCGTGGAGGCTGGTGCGGACGGATTGGTGCTCATCAACACGGTCAGAAGCATAATCGGTGTGAATCTCGACGGGCTGGCGCCCATTCCATCGGTGGCGGGACGCGGCACGCCCGGCGGCTATTCCGGGCCGGCCGTCAAGACGATCGCACTCAGCATGGTGAGCGCCCTCGCGCGCGATCCGAGGGTCAGCGTGCCGATCTCGGGCCTTGGTGGAATCACGACGTGGCGGGACGCGGCAGAGTTCATTGCCCTGGGCTCGACCAGCGTGCAGGTGTGCACCGCCGTGATGCACTTCGGGTTTGGGATCATCGAAGACTTGATTGACGGCCTTTCGGGCTATCTTGACGAGAAGGGCATGAAGTCGGTGGAAGAGCTCGTAGGCCGCGTTGCTCGGAATGTGACGGAATGGGGAAAGCTGGACCAGAAGTACAGGGTCGCCGCCGACATCGACCCCGACACGTGCATAGGCTGCCAGGTCTGCCACGTATCCTGCCGGGACGGCGGCCACTCTGCGATACGCCTGCCGGGCGAACCGCTTCCGGAAGGACACGCCTCACGGAGATACGAGACGGTACGCTCGCTGTGGTCCTCACAGACCCAGGAACGAGATCGGCCGGTGCGAGAGGGCAGGATCCCTCGTGGCGCCGACTATCGCGTTCCGTGGGTAGACGAGACTCAGTGTGTGGGGTGTAACCTCTGTTCCCTCGTCTGCCCGGTCAAGAACTGCATCACGATGAAGGAAGTTTCCCTGAGCGCATAGGGCCGCGCCGGGCGTCGAACGGACTCTTGCGGAGTCTTCGGGAGATTGACCAGGTTCTGGAGGGCGACCGCCGGGCCTTGCCGAAGACGATGCGGTCTCCTCGAAAACCGCTAGTGTAGTGATTCATAAATAGCTTTACATATATTGGGGGTCATGATATGATGGTTCATCATGAGTCGAAGAGCAGAACCTATCATTGTCTCCCCGGAAGAGCGGGTAACGTTGGACATGTGGGCCCGTGGGAAAAGTC
>JAZDPI010000007.1:0-7869 GCA_043797775.1 Candidatus Eiseniibacteriota bacterium | reverse complement strand
CAGATAGTTGATCGAAACGCCGCCCAGAACTCCTCTAAGGGCGCCGCGCTTTTTTCGGGCCATGCTTATCCTTGCCTGAGCCGGATCCCCCGCCGCCTTCGACGGCCTTCCTCAGTTTTCTGTAAGTATCCCTGAGCGTTTCAGGCATCACTTTGGTGAACGAGACCGTGGACATATAATTGGTGTCGCCCGCCCACCTCGGCACGACGTGGACGTGCAGATGCCCGAGCACGCCTGCCCCGGCGCAGCGTCCCAGATTCATCCCGACGTTGAAGCCCTGCGCACGATACGCCTGCTTCAGAATCCGTTCGCACAGGGAAAGCTGCTTGAAAAGGTCCTGCCATTCTGTCGCGGTCAAATTCGATATCTGACCGACGTGGCGTCTGGGAGCAACCATCAGATGGCCGCAGTTATAAGGAAACGCGTTCAGCATGACGAGGCTCTTCTCTGAAACGAGAAGGACCAGATCCTTCTCGTTCGGCCTGGATTCGGCCTTCTCGCAGAAAAGGCATGCATCGCCGGGCTTTGCCGACTCAATGTACTTCATTCGCCAGCCCGCCCAGAGAACCTCGTCCATGGAAGCCTCACCCTGCCTTTCCGAGTTCCCTCAGCATTTCTTCTCCGGCCTTCAACTGCTCGACGGTGTTGATGCCCAGGATCTCTCTGCCGTCGGGGACGACAAACGTGCCCACTTTCAGGCCCCTTGAGTACATGATTCTCACCACGTCCGTCAAGTAGAGCTCCTCCTGGACGTTGTCGGTCCGCAGAAGCCCAATGCAGGATACCAGAGCGGTAAGACTGAAGCAATAGATGGCGGAGTTGATCTCCCGTATCTCCTTCTCCGCCGCGGAGCAGTCCGCATCCTCGACGATGGCCCGTATGCTTCCGGAATCGTCTCTGACAATCCTCCCGTACCCCTGAGGGTCGGGAACGACTGCCGTGAGAACCGTGCAGTCGTTTCCTGCCGCCGAGTGCTCTTCCATAAGGCCGCTCACGGTGCTGGGGCGCAGGAACGGGGAGTCTCCGCTCAACACAACCACCGTGCCACCCTCGTTCCCAAGATTGCGGAGCGCAAGCTGAACCGCGTGACCCGTCCCGTTCTGTTCAAGCTGCTCGACGAACTCGACGGGGTAGCCTTTCAGCACCGCCTCGACCCTGTCCTTCTGAAAACCCACCACTACCACCTGCCGGTCCAATCCTGCCTCGCGGGCACAGTCCAAAACGTATTGTATCAGCGGCCGTCCCGACAATTCGTGGAGCACCTTGGCCAAGGGTGACTTCATCCGCGTTCCCTGGCCGGCTGCTAGAATTATAGCGACGCGATTTTGTGTTGGCATAGAAGTGAGCTGCCGGCTACGTCCGGGCTCGCACCTCGATGTTGTCTATGAGTCTGGCCTTGCCCACCCTGGCGGCAACGGCGACGAGCAGGTTCCCTTTCAGTGCCTTCGCAGGCGCAAGGTCTTCCACACTGACTATTGACACATAGTCTATTCTGGTGATTCCGGATTCCCGCAGGGCGGCCTTCATTCTGGACACGACCGTTCCCGGCCGTGCCCCTCCCTCCCTTATGAGCCGCTTTCCCAGCAGGAGAGTCCGATATATCGCTGCGGCACGCCGTCGTTCATCCGGCGACAGATAGTTGTTTCTGGAGCTCATGGCCAGCCCGTCGGGCTCTCGAACGGTGGGACACACGATGAGCCTGACGTCCATGTCCAAATCCCTCAGCATCCTGCCTATCGCTATCGCCTGTTGTGCGTCCTTCTGTCCGAGAAGAAGCACGTGAGGCTGAACGACGTTCAGAAGCTTCAACACGACGGTGGCGACGCCCACAAAATGACCCGGCCTCGACGCGCCGCACAGGACGTCCTCGAAACCCCCGACGGAGACGACGGTTCTGAAACCTGTGGGATAGAGGTCCCCTACCGAGGGGGTGAAGAAAACGTCACACGCCTCACGCGAGGCAAGCCTTCTGTCCTTCTTCGTGTCCCTGGGATATCTCTCGTAATCCTCTCCCGGGCCGAATTGAAGCGGGTTCACGAAGACACTCATCACGACCGAATCGGCCTCTCGCCGGGCCCTGCGAAGAAGACTCAGATGCCCCTCGTGAAGGAACCCCATCGTCGGCACAAAGGCTATCTTCTGACCGGCGGCCCTCTGCCGGCGGGTCCAGAGCTTCATGGATTGTATTCCGGCGATCGTCTTCATGCTCGTCTCAGGGGCCGTGAGAGGCCGAAGCGTGCGAGTGCGGGACTCTCGCGCCGGCCCCCGTGCGGTTCGGATCGTTATTGCCCGTAGCTGTACTCCAGGGATGGAAACTCCCCGCTCTTGACCTCCTGCACGTATCGCTTGAAGGCCTCTTTGATCAGCTCCCCCGCCTCAGCGTACTTCTTCACGAACTTCGGCGCGTATCCTGAGAACAGGCCGACGACGTCGTGAAGGACAAGCACCTGGCCGTCGCAGTGAGGCCCGGCGCCTATGCCGATTGTCGGCACGGAAACCGACGCCGTTATCTTCTGCGCGAGTTTCCAGGGGATGCCCTCGAGGACTATGGCGAAACAACCGGCGCCCTCCAGAGCCTTCGCATCCTTGACCAGTCCGTCCGCCTGGCTCTCGGTCCTGCCCTGTACCTTGTATCCTCCGAACTTCAGTATCGACTGAGGCATGAGACCCACGTGCCCCATCACGGGAATCGAGCTCCTAACGATCCACTCCACGGTCTCGGCAACCGACTCCCCTCCCTCCAGTTTCACTGCGTCCACGCCGGCCCTCTTCACAAACCTCCCTGCATTCCGGACGGCCTGGTACTTGCTGACCTGGAACGACATGAAGGGCATGTCGCCCACGACAAGGGCGCGCGGGCAGGCTCGCGTGACAGCCGAGGCGTGATGGATCATCTCGGGCATCGTTACTCGAAGCGTGTTCTCGTAACCCAGAACGACCATCCCCAGCGTGTCTCCCACCAGAATGATGTCCACCCCCGCTTCGTCTGCGAGGCGCGCCGTGGGAAAATCGTAGGCCGTCAGGGCCGCTATTTTCTCCCCCTTCTGCTTCATCTTGACCAGCGCACACACCGTCATCCGCTTCGTGTCATCCTTCACTCTTACCTCCGATGGGCGTGTAGTAGAGCACGCCACTGCTGTGCTCATCGATTTTCTTCATCAGATCCGTGACGTATTCGGGGTTGTGCACGAGATCTATGTCCGACGTGTTCACGACGAGCAGGGGGGCGTCCGCGTAGTGGAAAAAGAAGTAGTTGTAGGCCTCGTTCAAAACGCGGAGGTAGTCGGGATCCATGTTTTTCTCGCAAGACCTCGCACGTTTGTGAATGCGCTTCATGAGGACTTCCGTGGACGCCTGCAGGTAGATGACTATGTCCGGCTTCGCTATTTCCTGCTCCAGAATCGTCGCGATGCGATCGTACAAACCGAATTCCCTGTCCTCGAGATTGACGTTGGCGAATATCCTGTCCTTCTGGAACATGTAATCGCTCACTGTTTTCCTGAAAAACATGTCTCGCTGCAGGAGTTCCTTCTGCTGCTGGTACCTGCTGAGCAGAAAAAAAACCTGAACCTGAAAGGCCAGCCTCTTGCGTTCCTTGTAAAAATCGTCCAGAAAAGGATTCGCCTCGGCTTCTTCGAGAACCAGCCGGGCATTCAGCCTATCCGCCAGGATCTGCGCCAGGCTGGTCTTCCCTACACCTATTACTCCCTCGATGGCAATGTAGTTCTTCTCAAGAGCGGTCAAAGCCAGAATCTTCCTTTTCGTTTGACCGAACAGTGGGGCTTGAGTTTTCTCAGGAGCTTCTTCATCGGCTCCTTCGTGCGCGGATGGACAAGGTCGGGCTCTATCTCCAGTAGAGGGATGAGGACGAAGGCTCTTTTCTCCATCTCCGGGTGAGGGATGCTGAGACCGTGCTCTTCTATGAGGCTCTTCCCGTACAGAAGAATGTCCAGATCTATGGGTCTCGGACCCCACCGCACCGTTCTCACCCGCCCCATCCTTTTCTCGATCAGCATCAGATTCCAGAGGAGTCGCGCCGGCGGGAGGTCGCTCTCAATGAGGGCAACCGCGTTCACGAAGCCGGGCTGCTCCACGTCCCCGACCGGCTCCGAGTCGTAGAGAGACGAGACCGTGATGAGCTTCGTGAACGGCATGGCGGAAAGCTCGTCCACGGCGCGCCTTATGTTCCTCTCCTTCTCGCCCAGGTTGCTTCCAATGCCGACGAAGACCTTCATTCCCTGTTCCTCACAATTTCGACTTCCACGTTGCTGAGGCTCGCAGAAAAGGGCACGTTCGGTTTGCGGACCCTGACAACGATTCGCTCGATCTCGAACTGCGACAACAGCTCTCCGGCCACTGCGTGGGCCAGCGCCTCGAGAAGCCTAAAGCTGCGGCGCTCCACGATATCTTTGACCACCTGATAGACTCTGGTGTAGTCGAGGGCCTGGCGCAGCGAATCACTGGACGCGCATTCGGCGAAGTCGCCGTGAAGTTCCACGTCCAGCTCCAGCCTCTGCCCGAGCTGCCGTTCAGCATCAAGGACACCGTGGTGTCCAAAGAATGATAAACCCACAAGCCTTAACTTGTCCACAGCTTCAGCTCAGCCATGCGCTGCAACCCCCGTGCGATTTCCGCCTCGGGGCGCGTCAGCGCGATTCTAAACCAACCTTCACCGTTTTGCCCGAAACCCGACCCTGGCACCACACAGACTCCCGCCTTCTCGAGCAGGCGAACCGCGAAATCCGCAGACGTAAGCCCCAACGGTGCCCTTGCCCAGACGTAGAACGCTCCCTTTCCGGCGAAGAAATGGCATCCCATCCTCGACAACCATTCAAATGCGAGCTCCCGTCTGCGGTCGTAAACCAGTAGACTGTCCGCACAATCGAGGGACAGGGCGGTGACGGCCGCTTCCTGAATGGCCCCGAACACGCACGAGTCGAGATTGACCTTCACCCGTGCGAGCGCCTTCAGCATTTCGCCGTTCCCGGCGGCAAACCCTATTCGCCAACCCGTCATGTTGTAAGTCTTGGAGAAAGAGTGAACCTCGATCGCACATTCCATCGCCTTGGGATGAGATAGGATGCTGGGCGACTTGAAGCCGCCGAACGTGATCTCGCTGTACGCGGCGTCGTTGCAGAGGAGCGCCCCCTTGCTCAGGGCGAAGTCCACCACCCGCTCGAAGAATCTCTCCGTCGCCGTGGCTCCGGTAGGGTTGTTGGGGTAGTTGAGAAAGACGAGCTTCGGATCACCAAGGGATCCGAGCTCTGCGACGTCGGGCAGAAACTCGTTCTCCTCTCTGAGGGAAAAGTAGGCCACCGAACCTCCCGCCATGACGGACGTGTTCGCGTAGACAGGATACCCGGGATCGGGGACGAGCACTGTGTCGCCTGCGTCCAGGAGTGCGAACGGAAGGTGACCCAGTCCCTCCTTCGAGCCGATCAAAACGAGAATCTCGGATTCGGGGTCCAGGCTGACCCCGAATCTCCGTGCGAACCACCGGGCGATGGCCTGTCTGAGCGCGGCTGAACCCCTGTAGCCGGGGTAACGATGATGCGAAACGTCCCCCACGGCTTCGCGCATCCGTTCCACTATGCGGGAAGGCGTGGGGAGGTCGGGATCCCCGATAGCGAGGTCTATCACCTCCACGCCGGCTGCGGAGAGTCTCTGCTTGGCCCTGTCAAGCTCGTCAAAAAGATAAGGCGGAAGCTTATCAAGCCGGGCAGAGTGTTTGATGGAATTTCGGATCTGGTCGGTCACTGTTGAACGCCCTTTCTCCGGCTCACTTTACCCCAAGGAGCGACGATTGTCAATCGGCGCAACTAGCTACTCTTTCTGCAATTAGGTCCTCCAGGACGCAGTGAGAATCGCTGAGCCAATCTGTCCAAGACACCCTCCAGAAGAAGGGCGCGCGCCAGGGGAAGAGCCACGGAAAACCTGAGATTGCGCCTCACAATGTCCCTGAACGAACGATTACCGGAGACGCAGTCAAAGAGGGCCTCTCGTATGCGCGGATCCTTCTCCGCAAGCGATATGACTCGCGACACGCTCGAATAGTTCGACGTGAGGATGGCAAGACGCCTCATGAACCTCCCGTACGCAACGTCCGCTCTCAAGTCCCTGCATTCATCGTGGAAGCTCCGGAGGGCCGAGGCCGAAACACCTCCGTCGAGCATCGTGAGGGCTGCCAGACGGCCGGTCAGGATTGCAGTGTTGATGCCCTTGCCCTTGAAGGGCCTCACCAGACCTGCGGCGTCGCCGGTGATCACGTAACGATGTCCGAACGTCCCGGAAGCAAGCCCGAGCGGAAAAGAGCCCTTGAAATACTCCGACTTTCTCGCCCCCCGAGGCAGCAGCCTTGCGACTTCCGGCAGCTCCAGAAACGAATCCATGTCTGCGGACCTGACGTCTTTGCCGGCCACAATCACAGCAATGTGATTCCCCTTCGGCACGAGCGCTCCGAACTCGACGCCTCGAACAGGCGGAAGATAAGCGTAGATTCTGTCCGAGAGCAAACCCTCGATCCGCTCGAGGTCGGCGGGGTGGATCTTGGCGACAATCGTCTCGAGCGACAGAGGAGGCCTGTAGGACGTCCTTTTCCTGAACACGGCGGCCATCGACCTGTCCAGCCCGAAAGCACCTACTACAGCGTCAACACAGCAGTTTCCGCTCTCGCTGAACACGACCACTTCATCCCGACCTATCTCTATGTCGCTGACTCTGCTGCGCACGACGGAAACTCCGCTCTGCTCTACCCTGCCCAGAAGAAAGGCGTCCAGCTCAACCCTTCGCACTGCGTGAGATGCCTCCGAAGCCGGAGGACAATCCAGCAGAATCTCCCTCGAGGACGAGGCCAGAACGTAGCCTCTGACGTACCGTTGGATGAGGGATTCCGGCAGCTCGATGCCCAGGTTCTCCTTCAGGACGGAAAGAAGCGGAGGAGAAAGCACGCCGAGGCACTGATTATGATGCTCTCCGAAGCGCTTTCCTTCGAAAAGAGACACGTCGAGCCTGATGTTGCGGTGAGCCGCAACTCGTCTGAGTGTCAGAGCTGCACTTGCTCCCGCGGGACCCGCGCCTATAACGGCCACTCGCTGGCCGTTCTTGAGGGGACCAAGGTACGTCATCGGTCATCCAGTGCAAAGGCCCGCGTCCACATGAAGTCCGAATCACGTGGACACGGGCCGAACATGGGCTGGAGTCTAAGGGCTCCGAATCACATGCCTAGTGCATCCCGTGCGGCGGCGCAGGCAGTTATTCTTCCTCTTCCGGCTTCTCCGCCACCAGAACCTCCGTCGTGAGAAGAAGACTTCCTATGCTCGCTGCGTTCTGAAGAGCAGTTCGTGCCACCTTGACCGGGTCCACCACGCCGGCTTTAACCAGATCGACGTATTCGTTCTTCTCGGCATCGAAACCCCAGTTAGTTTCCAGGCTCTTGATTTTCTGAACGACGATGGAACCCTCCTCGCCGGCGTTGGAGGCAATGAGTCTGGCCGGCTCTTCGAGCGCCCTTGCAACGATCTCTGCGCCCACCTTCTCATCTCCCTCGAGCTTGAGCCTGGAGACCGCGCCGAGGGCTCTGAGAAAGGCAACACCACCCCCGGGCACGATTCCCTCCTCGATGGCAGAGCGAGTCGCGGCAAGAGCGTCTTCAACCCTGGCCTTCTTCTCCGTCAACTCCACCTCGGTGGCCGCACCGACGCTTATCACGGCCACACCCCCAACCAGTTTGGCGAGTCTCTCCTGGAGCTTCTCCTTGTCGTAGTCCGAAGTGCTGTCCTCGATCTGCTTTCTTATCTGGGTGACCCTGGCTTGAATGTCTGAGGCCTTGCCTCCGCCCCCGACAATTGTAGTGTTCTCCTTGTCGACCGT
>JAZDPI010000345.1:0-8623 GCA_043797775.1 Candidatus Eiseniibacteriota bacterium | reverse complement strand
CCTTCTCGAATCGGAACTCTTCGGCTACAAGACCGGAGCATTCACCGGAGCGACAAGGGACAAGCCGGGGCGCGTCTCTCTGGCCAGGGGCGGGACCCTCTTTCTTGACGAGATCGGCGAGGTGAGTCCGGCCCTCCAAGTCAGGTTACTCCGTGTACTGCAGGAGCGAACCTACGAGCCGCTGGGCGCGACCTGTTCCGAAACGGCGGACGTCCGAATCATCGCGGCCACGAACAAGGATCTGGCGGAGCAGACGCGAAAGGGCGTGTTTCGAGAGGATCTCTACTACCGCGTGAACGTCGTCCGCGTGGAGCTTCCACCGCTTCGCAGGCGCAAGGAGGATGTCCCGCTTCTCGTGGAGCAGTTTATCGAGAGATTCAACCGACTGCAGGGCAAGTCCGTCCAGGGGATCGCGGCCGACGCACTCTCCTGTCTCATGGCCCACGACTGGCCCGGGAACATACGGGAGCTTGAGAATGTCATTGAGCGATCGTTCATCCTGTGCAAAGAAGGTTTCATAGACATTGCACACCTGCCGGAGGAGCTGACTGCACACGGTGTTTCAGTTTCGTCCTCCTCCGACATTCAGGCAGCCCACAACCTGCTTGATGCCAGGTTAATCCGCACTGCCCTCGAGGGGAACCGCTACAACCGTTCGGCCGCGGCGAAGGAGCTTGGCATCCACAAGACCACGCTCTTCCGCCGGATGAAGAGACTCGGCATCTCCCTTCCCGAGCAGGACGGCCGTTCCGGCCGGAGAAAGTAGCGTTTGTGCAGCTATTATAGCCCCACACAGTAGCGTCGTCGCTACCACCCCCCCCATCCTCACCCTCCGGGCAAACACCCCAACTTCATGATAATCAACAAGTTAAGTGTGGGCTGTAATGCATCTGCCTTCTGGCATGGCAAATGCTCTACTCTGCTGCCAGAGAACGGTTGGGGATCTCAAACGGTGAAAGCAAGATCTCAAATGGTGAAAGCAGGATCTCGGGCAAGGAGAGCACGATCCTGCGTGGCGAAGGCAGGGCTTGTAATGGCGAAGGCGGGAGCTCGAACGGTTGAGTTGAAAGCTCGGATGAGGACGGCGGCGTTTGCCGTGTGGGGTAGCCGAATCGCACCGGTCTTTGACGTTGCCGGTCGGGTTCATCTTGTTGAAACCCGAGACAAGCAGGTTGTCCGCGAAACAGAGGAGTCCCTGGCAGAGAACCTTCCGGTTCGGAAAGCGCTTCGGTTGGCGGAATTGGGTGTCGGTACGCTGGTTTGCGGCGCGATTTCCAGGCCCCTGCACGGGGTGATCTCGGCTTATGGAATTCGGGTGATTCCGTTCGTGGCCGGCGACTTACGCGAGGTTATCCAGGCGTGGCTCACCGGCGGTTTGGACAATGCCGTCTTCGCAATGCCTGGCTGCTGCCGCCGGAGACAACACGGGTTGTGCGGGATGGACGGTATTTCTCAGGAGGGATGGCTTATGAATGGAAAAGCAGGCGACGCAACAGGTAAAGATGGAGGTGCCGGACAAGGTGGAGGTGCCGGTCAGGGTAGGGGTGGTGGTGGGCAAGGCGGGGGCCGTGGACAAGGGAGAGGTGGCCCGCGGCGGGGTCGCATGGGTGGTCCTTCGGCCGGCGGGCCGAGCGGATTTTGTGTTTGCTCTCAGTGTGGGCAACGAGAGCCTCACGACCGCGGTGTGCCCTGCTCGGGGCGGAAGTGTCCGAAGTGCGGGGCTCTGATGGCCAGAGAATAGCGGTCAATACTCGAGAAAGGGGGATGCAATCATGCCAGGAGGAGACAGAACGGGACCGATGGGAATGGGTGCGATGACAGGGCGCGGAGCCGGCCTCTGCGCAGGCTCTGAACTGCCCGGATACGCGAATCGCGGGCCGGGACGCGGCCTTGGCACGGGCTCCGGCGCGGCTTTCGGGCGCGGACGGGGCTTCCGGGGCCACGGGTCCGGCGGGCGAGGGTGGCGGTGCTGGTTCTACGCCACAGGGCTTCCGGGCTGGATGCGCTTCGGAGAACGCGCGGCGCCATACGGATACCCGACTCCGGACCGGGGATCCAATGCGGAAATGGAAAAGCAGGTGCTCAAAGACCACGCAGAGGCCCTTCAGTCGGAGCTGGATTTCGTAAAGAAGCGTCTTTCCGAGGTCGAGTCCGGCGCATCTTCCGCACAGGGAGGAACAGAATCGTGAAAATAGTCTTCACCACGTCCGGAAACGATCTCAACGCCCCGCTTGACAGTCGGTTTGGCCGGGCCCCGAAGCTTCTCGTCTACGATTTGGAAAGCGGGACCTTTGAGGTGGTGGACAACCAACAGAATGTGAACGCGGCCCAGGGAGCGGGAATCCAGGCGGCCGAAACCGTGGCTCGTCTTGGAGCGAAGAGCCTTGTGACGGGACACTGTGGCCCTAAGGCTTTTCGGGTGCTTTCTCGAGCCGGTGTCAAGGTGTTCAACACCGGCGCTGCCACCGTGGCGGAGGCCCTTGAGGAATACACGTCGGGCCGACTGCAAGAGGCTCGCTCCGCGGACGTCGAGGGACACTGGGTATGAACGGAAGCTCAAGGGCCCGCGGGCGGGTCGGGAGGTGTGGGCGCAGCAGCGGAGCAGGACGATGATTCTCGCTGTGGCCTCAGGCAAGGGTGGAACCGGCAAGACAACCGTGTCGGTGAACCTGGCACGTGTGTTTGGTTTCGATGTGTGCCTTCTGGACTGCGACGTGGAAGAGCCGAATGCCCACCTGTTTGTGAAGGGCACCGCACAGGGGGAGGAGACCGTCACGATTCCGGTCCCGCAAGTGGACGAATCGCTCTGTGACGGTTGCGGCGAATGTGGGGCGTTCTGCGAATACCGCGCCATTTCATCAGTTGGCGCCACGCCCCTCGTGTTTCCTGATATGTGCCACGGCTGTGGGGGGTGCACGAAGATATGCCCCCGGAAGGCAATTCGTGAGATAAACAGGCGCATAGGGGTTATTGAGACGATCCGGGCAGAGAACATCACGCTGATCCAGGGCAGGCTCGACGTCGGTGTGGCCATGGCCCCGCCGCTCATTCGTGCGGTGAAGGCTCGCCTGCAGAATGGGTTGCCTGCAATCCTGGACGCTCCGCCCGGAACCTCGTGCCCGGTGATCACGACGATCCGCGGCGCCGACTTTGTCATGCTCGTTACGGAGCCGACGCCTTTCGGCCTGCACGACCTGAAGCTTGCTGTGGATATGGTGCGGGAGGTTGCGATTCCCTTCGGAGTGGTGATCAACCGGGTGGGGATTGGAGACGAGCGGGTTCACAGGTATTGCGAGGAAGAGAGGATTCCCATTCTCGGGAAAATCCCCGACGACCGGAGGATCGCGGTAGCATATTCGAGGGGGAACCTCGTCGCGGAGGCGCTGCCTGAATACCGCGGACTGTTTGAGAGCCTGATCGAGAAGACGCTGAATCTGAAGAATCCCAAGGAGTGGTAGGTCATGCCGGCCTGCGAACGTGCGCGAGATCGAAAGGGCCGTTGCCCGGAATTTCTGCGTTCAGTCCGAGTACTTCATGGGCGTGAAGCAAGGAGAGGTGTTTGAGAGCCGGGATCCCAGCGAGGTTGCCTTGTACATTGTCAGAGGAATGAAGTCCACGCTTGGGGTGAAGGAGAGCGAGACATGAAGGAACTCGCCGTGGTCAGCGGTAAGGGAGGGACAGGCAAGACCAGCCTGAGTGCATCCTTTGCGGTTCTGGCCGATCGGCCGGTGATCGCGGATTGCGACGTCGATGCGGCGGACCTGCATCTTGTCCTCTCACCACGGGTCAAGGAACGCCACGACTTCCGCAGCGGCCACGAGGCAATCATCCGTCAGGACGAGTGCACCGGATGCGGCGCGTGCTTGTCGCACTGCCGTTACGACGCCGTGAGAACGAATGGAGAGTGCGCGGACCAGGCGAGGTTTTACATAGATCCGGTTTCGTGCGAAGGTTGCGGCGTGTGCGTTCGATTCTGTCCGGAGCACGCCATCGATTTCCCCGAACGCCTCTGCGGCGAGTGGATGATATCGGAGACCCGCTGCGGTCCGATGGTTCATGCCCGGCTGGGCGTCGCGGCCGAGAACTCGGGGAAGCTGGTGTCCACGGTCCGGCGGGAAGCCCGGCGCATCGCCCGGGAAGAACATCGGCCGTTGATCATCGTGGACGGTCCCCCGGGGATCGGATGCCCGGTGATAGCATCGGTGACAGGTGCTTCGCTGGTGCTGGTCGTGACTGAACCCACGGTGTCCGGAGAGCATGATTTGGAGCGAGTTCTCTCCCTGGCACGACATTTCGACATACCGCCCGCAATCTGCGTGAACAAGTGGGACCTCAATCCCGAGATGACGGAGCGAATAGAGAACAAGGCACGCCGGGCAGACGCGCGGATCGCGGGCCGCGTCAGGTATGACCGCTCGGTAACCCTAGCGCAAATGCAGGAGCGCGCCGTAGTGGAGACAGAGGCTCCGTGCGTCAAGGACGTGCGGGCCATTTGGGACCGTTTTGGTTTGTGGGAGGTATGAGCGAAGTATGAGAAACACTGATCTTGGAGGACAATCACATGAGGATCGCAATTCCCCTGGCGGACGGAAAGCTGTCCGCGCATTTCGGCCACTGTGAGCGCTTCGCTCTTGTTGACGTGGACGTCGCCGGTAAGAAGATCGTCAGGCGGGAAGACATCGAAGCCCCTCCGCACCAGCCTGGCCTCTTGCCTCCATGGCTGGCGGAACGCGGCGCAACCGTGATAATCGCCGGCGGCATGGGCCAACGGGCCCGGGGGCTGTTCGCCGAGCAGGGCATTCAGGTGATCGTCGGGGCCCAGCCCGAGACGCCGGAGAAACTGATATCCGATTACCTTGCCGGCACGCTTCAGGTGGGTGAGAACGTCTGTGACCACTGAGAGCCCTGCGGACGTCAGCGCCAGAAGCGGCCACGGCCGCTGCCTGCTGTGCGGGGAAAGCAATCCCTGGTCCCTGAAGCTCGCCTTCCACGTTGATAGCAGAGGGGTGAAGGCGAGTTTCCACCCTCACCGGTGGCTTCAGGGTTACGAGGGCATCCTTCACGGTGGAGTAATCTCGGCCCTCCTGGACGCAGCCATGACCCATTGCCTATTTCACCGCGGCGTACGTGCGCTCACGGCAGACCTGCGGATTCGGTTCGTGGAGCCAGTGCCCTGTCATGCGGCGTTGGACCTGAGGGCGTGGATTCTATCTGCCACGCCACCGCTCTACCGCCTCAGAGCGGAACTGAGCAGCGAGGCGCGGATTCTGGCTTGGGCCGAGGCCAAGTTTCTGCGCCGAAGAACCCCCTGATGTCCGCTTACCGGATGGCTGCCGTAAGCCCGGCGATGCGCCTCAAGTTCCCTATTGGCATTGGTACGGCTCTAATGTATGACTCCGAGCGGCCGCCGGTACGGGCGCTTCGATTCTCCGCCTCCGCGACATCGATGCGTGAGAACAATCGGCCGACAGCACTTGCCTCGCGTACAGCAGCGTTTTTACGATCAACGCTCCGTGACGGGAGGCAGATTTTCCGTTTGCCTCGAATTCCGCGAAGTGATAAACTGTGCCGTCTTTCTTAAAACTCGCTGCTTGAAACTCAGTGCCATTCTCTTCTCGAGGAGGTGAGAAGATGCCATACGAGATTACTGAAGAATGCATCGCATGCGGAGCCTGCCAGCCTGAATGTGCTGAGGGTGCGATCAGCGAGGGTGACCCTGTATATGTGATCGATTCCTCGAAATGCACGGATTGCGGCTCGTGCGCGGCGGTCTGCCCGGTGGATTGCTGTGTTCCGTCGTAGTCGCAGGGGGTTGGTGCAGATAGATCATTCTTAAGTAGCTCTGTCGTGAATTAAGAGGGTGGTGTCGAGTCTAGCATCTGACCGGTGCCGGTCGGAAACGTGGCTTGTCCTTCTAGTGGTTGTTTCGACGCCACCCTCTTTATTTTCCACACGAGCCGGGCGTCGCGGAGTTCGACATAACGGCTCGGGTCCGTGCCGTCCACGAGCCGGGCGTCGCGGAGTCCCGCACAGCGGCTCAGGCTTGGACACTTCCCCACAGTCGGAATACTCCTGTGCCTGGCCGGCGAGGGTAATTTGGAAACGTTGATCCAGATCTTCTGGAAATTCGTGCATCTCACCCTCGAAATCGCTCCCTATTTCCTGGTCGGTACAATTGCCGGTGCGTCTCTCAAGAGCTGGCTCCCGTTCGGTGTCGTGGAGCGCCACTTGAAACCAGGATTCAGATCCATCCTCGCCGTCTCCGTTTTTGGCGGAGCAATACCCGTCTGTTCCTGCTCGATGGTGCCGGTGGCCCAGGCAATGCGTGAGAAGGGGGCAAGCCTGGGCGCGATCGTTGCGTTTCTTCTGGTGGCCCCCGTCCTAAGCCCCGTGACGGTGTTTCTGACCTGGGGATGGCTCGGCCCGGAGTTCACGATTGCGAGGATCATCGCGGCGTTCGCGGGTGGAATCGCCGTGGGGACGATAATGGAACGTTTCAGCTCTTATCCCGCACCCGAGCCGACGGCTCAGGCGCCCGCTGAGGCGACTCCCGCTCGCGACTCCTGTTCCAGTTCCGAGTGCAGCTGCGGGCAGATCGAGCGCAATTCCGGACGTTCTTGCTCGAGGATCGCGATCTTGTTCTCGAATTTTGTGATTATACTCAAGGACTTGTGGATCTATCTGTTGATAGGTGTTGTGGCCTCGGCCGTTCTCTCCGTGGTCGTGCCGAAAGACTTTCTCCCGAGACTCGTGGGGACCGGCGTCATCGCCTACGTTCTGGCGGCGGTAGTGGGAGTGCCGGTGTACGTGTGTAGCGGGGAGGAGGTGCCGATAGCAAAGGCCCTGCTCGACATCAACCTTGCGCCGGGAGCGACGTTCACGTTTCTCCTGTCGTCGACCGGCATTTGCCTGCCGACAATACTGATGGCGTCGAGGTTCCTGGGAAGAAAAAACGCGGCGCTTTATGCCGCTCTGTGGTTTGCCTTCGCGGTGTGTGCCGGAGTAGTCTTCTCGGTTTCCCGACCCCCAAGCCCCCTTTGTCCCCTCAACCCGCCAGGCCTCTGGGTCCCGCGGCCTCCCTTGGCTCCACCGAGTTCCTGCCTGTCCCTGAGCCTCCCGGTCTCCTTCGCCCCTCGGTTCCCCTCAAGCCATCCGGCGTTCACCGGAGGTCATTCTGGCTCTGACAGCGTCTTCAGCATTCTTGGACCGCACGACTCCGAAAGGCACGGTCTCGGTAGATGTTTCGTAAGGACACGCGCCCAGCACCCGGTGAAGGAAAAGATACAGAGAATGCCAGGCGAAGAAGAGATCTCTCTTCGCTTCCGGTTTGGCGTCGATCACCGAACCTATTGAATGGAAGCGTTCGAGCAACCCCACAAACTCTCTTTCCTTTTCGTACGCCTCTCTCCCGAGGTTGCCCATCCCCTCTATGAAGCGAAGAAGGCTGAGAGCGTTTGCGATTTCTATCTTGGTCTTGAGGAAGGAGCTCTCGGAACGGGAAGTGAACTGCGGGACTTCGTCTGAGAAAGAGAAGAAATAGCCAAGCTTCTCCCAGGAGACCAGAAGTCTTCTCAGTCTTCTGGTCGTTTTATTGGGATGCACCGTCCAGAGGTTTCTTCGAAAGCCGGGTTTCCCGTGAAGGTAGCCGAGAGTCTGCTCGGTTCTGGGTGGACAGGTGGGGTCGGGCTTCGAGGGCTCGACGCGCATCGTGGTCTTGGGGACGCCTGGCGACTTGAACTTCTCAAATGGATTCACGTGAGCCTCCGCGTTCGGGTGAGACAGCGAAAATGCGCAGCATGCTGGGGATGACCGAAAGTGCTGCCGTGTCTGGGGGGTAAGGCCGGTGCTATTTCAGAGAACGTACGTACGCAATCCCCCTGTCCAGTGCCTTCTGATTCAGTTCGAGAAACTCCTTTCTGGGAACCGAAACGGGCAGAGCCTGGAAGATGGCCTCTCTCGATACGATTTTAGAATACTCGACATAGGCTCCGAGCGTCACCATGTTCGACACCCTGGTGTCTCCCAACTCGTCAGCCAGTTTAGCGGCAGGCACGGGTAGAACCCGTACGTCCTTTCTGCCGGGGGCGATGTCAATGAGAGCACTGTCGTAGATTATGAGCGCACCAGGCACAACATCGGGCTCGAATCGCTCCAGCGAAGGTCTGTTCTGTGCTATGAGCACCGACGGTTTGGATACCAGGGGCGCCCCCACTTTGGTGTCGCTCATTATAACATGACAGTTGGCAGTTCCGCCACGCATTTCAGGGCCGTAAGACGGCAGCCAGCTGACGTGGTAGCCCTGCCGCATTCCGGCCTCGGCGAGAACCAGTCCCAAGACGAGAATTCCCTGGCCTCCGAAGCCGGCGATCTTGATCTGCGGATTCCTGTCTTGCTGGGAAGGCGCTGCTTCGGGTAGCCGTTCGTCGGTCTCCTTCCCCCATTTCAGCACCTTCTTCACCTGGTCGAGCGTGGGAGGCACATTGGGGTCCGGGTAGAAATAGGGTGTTCTCTCGGCAATCACGTCCTTATACACGCCGGGCTTGAATACCTCAGTCATGGTTTCACCGACCCAGCGCTTGGCCTCCACCGGTTCCTTCCGCCAGCCGGTGGGACACGGAGACAG
>JAZDPI010000319.1:0-3754 GCA_043797775.1 Candidatus Eiseniibacteriota bacterium | reverse complement strand
TACGGAGGAACACGGGCTGACGCATGGGGCACCTCACTTGGATCGCGATCCCCCAAAGCATGCCACGATCTCATGACATATTGCAATGCTCTCCTCTGCGGCCTTGAGAAGCGCTTCGATGTTCTTCTCGGTAGGCTTAGCCGCTGCGGCTGACGATGCTACACCCAAACCATATGTCACTTGCGCCGAGAGCACTGCCGCCTTGCCAGCGCGCCTCTTGATGTCGGCCTCGATGGCTTCGGCGATGGCGTCGCACTTACGATCTGTGAACGGGCCTCCAGTAATTACTAGCGGTTGCCGGTTAGTTGTCATCCTTCACCTTCCTTCCTCCTGTCCAGCGCGTTATCGATCCTGCGCTTCAGTTCCTCGCGGTTGCGTGCCGTGTAGAGGTCGGTGCCAATCATGGCCACCCAGATCCACACGGATGGCGTACGATCCTTGGGATTGACGCGAATGCGCTCGGCCTCCATGAGCACACCACGATGCACGTTCCTCCTCGTCTTCATGAGTCACCTTCCTTTCTCGCCTCCAGCCTTCCCTGGATTGCGGTTTCCCGATAGCCGGAAGCTGCGTGGGAGACGAAGCGCAGCTCCCGGAAAGCATCTCGCACTGACTCCAGGGATGCTCTCCCGACGCTCCACGCGGCTGCCTCGACATAGAAAGTCGCGAAGGCAGCCCTCTGCTCGGAGCGGAGGTGATCCCAATGCCTGAATGGGTAGTCAACTCGCATCTTCTGCCTCCTCTCCTCGGTGCCTGGCATCTCGAATCTCGGCCACGGCCTGCTTCCGCTGGCGCTTGATCGCACGGTCGATCTTGGCCTTGTGCCGTTCGCTCTTCAGGCGGGCAACTCCCTCGGCTGCCTCTGCAACGTGTCTACCGATTTTCCAACGCAATCCCCGAGCGCTGGTTTCCAGCTCGGCTAGTCCCTCCAAGTGGAACATCCCGGCCATCTTCTCCAAGGCTTTCTGCGCCTTCGCTAGCAGCCTGAATCGAGCCATTGGAGTGCTTACTTGATCGGACTTGAGCTTCATTGGTGTTGCCTTATGTCAATGATGACATTATCTCTGACGACACGATGTAGAAGAAACGGGGATTCTCTGCTGAGCGCACGATGCGTTGCGATGGCGATTGCTCTTTCGGCCAATCACTAGCCTCCATGCGCACGAGCAGATACGGTTCGGCCACGCCGAGATGCCGACCTTCTCTCGTGACGACTTGAACAAGTGCGCTCTTTTTCATCCTCGGCCAGTAGAAGATGCCTCCAGCTCCCATCGAGTCCTGCGCGCCCTGCACGACGAAACTTGCCACGGTCTCGTGATCGCCGACTTGGACGCACAGCTCTACCACGAAGCGCAGCAGATCGCGGAGTCTCTCATAGACAACTCCACAGCACTGCTCGCCGTACATGCCGCGCCCCGAGTAGCCATCGCGGAACTCTACTCCCGCCTCTTCTGCGGCGGCTTCGAGATCCTGTATCCGTACTTCCATCTTCATGTTCTCGCCTCTTCCTTTCGCAGCCTACGTTCTGCACACACCTCGCTCAAGGTGTCCACGAGATCGCGCAACAGTTGACGCTCCGCCTTCTCTTGATCGAGCTTCCGTTGCTTTCCCGCGTCTAGCACTCTCGCCAGCACTACTACCAGCACTCCCACTAATCCGTAGATCACGAATGTAGCCATCTTCTTCTCCCTTCTCGCTAGCGTCCGCTCCGGGAGCCAGCCCTCCGCTGGCTCGCGACGTGGGTGCTAGACCTTCGCCTTCTTCTCGCACCGGGCAGCCTTGGCGCGATCCTTCTTCTCGCGCTCGGCCTTCGCGGCTTCGATCTTGGCGAGGCTCTCCACGACCTCGCCCTTCGTGCGCTCCTGGATGTCAATGATCGTCCAATCGGATGTCATCTCCTCGATCATCGCGGCGAAGCGGACCACCTGCTCGTAGAGATCGACCGCAACGCTAGCTTGCCGTACGCTTCTGCCTGTCGAGGACCAGCCGACATTGATCTTCGGATGCTGGACATAGATGTAGCGCTCGGCAACATCTTCGATCTTCGCAGACGCGAGTGCCTCTGGCGTGAGAATCTCGACGTTCACATCGCTCGGCGCGCAGTCAAGCCCGAAGTCGGCAGACGCGCCACATCCGAACTTCCACTCCCATTCGAGGTACACAGTGCCGTTGGAGTCCTTCATGAGCCTCTGTCGGCTGTACTCTTTCAGACCGGGTACGCGGTCGCAGTGATCGAGCAACAGTTCGCGCAACTTGGCGTGCGCTTCCACGAGAGTCATGTGTTTCGACACGGCGCTGAATGCGGCAACGAGTTTCTGGTTCATTGTTTCTCCCTTCCTGTCGTAGCGTCCGCTCCTCTGCACGCCCTCTCGTGCAGAGACGTGGCGGCTACTTTCCTGGCTTCACGACGGCAACGATGCCCCTGTACACCGGCCAATCGACGGTGACAACGGCACGGCACTTGATCGCGGTTGCCGCCTGTCGAGCGCGCCTCACAGCGACCCTACGCCGAAGCGAGTAGCCAACGAGTTTGCCTGCGCACGAGATTACGTATCCTGGGTAGTACATTGGGACTTTCCTCCTTCTTCTTCTGATAGCTGGATCAACGCGATAGATGGTGAGTTCCATGTCAGTCTTTCGTGGGTGCCGAGAAACCCCATGTGCGCGCTTTGATTCCCGCCTGCACGCGCCAGATTCCGCCCCTCACGCGAGCCGTAGGGTGCTGGCCCTTGACGTGCTCGATCTTCGCTCTGCCGGTCACGTAGAGCTGCTGGCCGAGCTTCCACACCTGCCCATCGTAGAGCGCCTTGACGTGATGCGAATCGCGGATCGTTGCCGAGTTTCCCTCAACCAGTTCGGCCCCGTTCGGCAATGCGCGAATCGGCACGAATGCCACGTCTCCGTTCCGCACGATGTCATCGAGATCGCGCTCATCACAATCCCAGATCCGGGACAGCGCCAGCTTCACGCCAGCGGAAATGTCGCCGTTGACCACGCGCCCGCTCGCCCGCACATTTGCTGGGTGCGCGAATACCTGGCCGTTCTCGTTGCGACCGAGCAAGTAGTAATCCTTGCGGACCCGGTTGAAGCGCTTTGGGTGGAAGACGCACTCCCTCACTTGCACGAGTGCGATCCCGCTTCCCTCATCCCAGGAATAGAGGTCCACGTTGATGCTCGATCCTCGGTGCTTCTTGTCGCTCTCGATCCCTTCCGTCCACGCGCCCGCCTTCTCCGCGTCGGTGAGCAGCGCCTTCACGATCTCGGGATACGTTGACGTGATCTGTCCGAAGTTCCCTCTTGTGAAGTCCATCGTTTTCCTTCCTTTCGTTGACCTGCCTCATCGGGGTGCGTAGGTCATTCCGCACCTAGCGCCCCTCCCGGCGCTTTCGGCTACTCATCCTCGAAGCTGATCTGCCGCCGTGGTCGATCCACAAGCAACGTATCCAACTTCGCCTTGACCGCTTCCAGCCCGTTCTTCACGCGGGCCTTGGCGCTCTCGTTCTCCCTGAGTTGCTCTGGCTTCGTGCCGTTGAGCAGCTTCTTGGCGCTCTCGATCAGCTCGCTCAGGTGCGAGTCATTCGTCACGTCGCGCAAGTTGAAGTTCTGCAAGAAGGTTCGGAAGCCTTCCACCGAACTATCGTGGAAGATTTGCGCCTTCCCGTTGGGTCGCACGCCGAGCTTCTCGACCATGTGATCCACTAGGTCGGCGAATCCGACCCTGAGAATCGTGCGGTACTCCTCCAACGCTTCGGCG
>JAZDPI010000314.1:0-4794 GCA_043797775.1 Candidatus Eiseniibacteriota bacterium | reverse complement strand
GGGGCCGCTCCCCGTTGCATTGTCCATCGGACCGTGACCGCCCTGCTGATCCGCCGGCCCCATCCACCCGTGCTGCCACATCTCCTGAACCATCTGCGAAAGTTGATTCTGGTTGCGAATTCCGCGCTCCAGTGTGTCGATGACCTTATCGGTCGGCCCACCGTGCATGTGCGCGGTCATAACTACCCAGACCAACTGCTGCATCTCGCGGACGGTGTATCCGTACTGAAACGCGTCGCCGGCAAGGCGAACTGCCCTCTTACGCTCGATTCCTATCTCACTCAGTCGAGTCGCGGTCTCCGTGGCACCTACCAGGTCTTCGGTCTTGCACGAACCGTCACGCAGTCGCAGATGCGTCCGGTCCTGGATCTGGTCCATGTCGCCTTGGGTCAACCCCCTCCACATCTGCGTGGCCACGTCGCCCGCGTGCTTCCGCTCGGCAGCCGCGTCACCCGGTGTCGCGCCGGCCTCCTGTGCTTGCTTCATGAACCGATGCGCCGCGCGCACGTACTCTCCGAGTCGCGCGCACACGCGCTCCAGAGCCTCCACGGTCGCGCCCTTTCGCTGGCCCTCCTGCAACTTCTGAGCAACCGGCTCAACGGGCAGCCCCTCGCGCGCCAGCGCCAGCACGCGCTCCTGTATCCGAATCTGCTGGCGAAGTGGGGTAGCGCCGCTGAAGAGGGTGGCCACTGTCTCGTCGCTCAACCCTAGTTGTTTGCACTCCCCTAGGTGAAGGCGGAGACGCTCACGCTCCTGGGCTTGAAGCCCGCTCTCATTCTCGATGCGCTCACGAATCTGCTGGCGGAGCGCCTCTCCCTTGGGCTCCTGAATCGCCTTCTGCGTCTCCTTGCGGCTCCGAGCCTGTGCCGGACTACCGTCGTCCTGGGCAAAGGCCATGCTCACCGCCAAGCTGACGATGAGAAGGGAGAACAAGACGATCCTTGTTGACGCCAGTGTCCTCGGTGAAAGTGATCTCGTCTTCATGATCCGACCCTCCATTTATGTACAGTGCAGCAGGTCAAAAGCTCTCGTCCTTTCACTCGGTTAGACGACCCAAACGAGGGTAGGTTACAGTCCCGGCGGCACGCTAAAGGCCGGCGGGCAGAACCTCGAGGATTCCGTTACGCCCTCCAAAGCCGTCCTCCGCCGTCGTTTTTGCCTCGGGTGGGGCCGTCCAAGCATCGTCTATTACGTAGGCGTACTCGTACACGCCGGGAGCCAGCTTGATGCACGCTTCCCACCATCCGTCCCCGGCAGGGAGGAGGGGAGTAGCTTCAGAATCCCAGGCGTTGAAGCTGCCTGCCACAGTCACCAGATGAGCGGTGGGGGCGAGAACGCGAAGACAGACACTGCCGTTCGAGTCGGGCGTCTGGATCGAACCCCCGCTTGCCCGGGTCAGAGCGGCGACATCAACTCCGGGAAGGGGCATTACGTTGGGACGTCCCCAGGCGTAGTGAAGCTCGGCCGTCAACCTGTGGGAGGCCTCTGAGATGCCGGCAGGCCACGTGTATTCTGAGTAGCCCCACCGGACGGAGGCGGACAAGCCTGTTCTCACGACGCAGCGCAGGCCGAGACAGACCTGCCAGTATTCGTCGTTGTTCTCACCCGGCGTGCGTGCGTCAAACTCTCGCGTCTGGTACGCTCCCAACGCACTGAGGAAAAGCGGTCCCACGAGCCTGGTGCCGGCACTGGCGTTAAGCATCCAGGAGCTGGAATCGAAGAAGGGATCCTGAGAATCCGTGACCAGATAGGTCCCGCCCGCTCCAAGATCGACATTCTCGCCTGGCGAGAACCGCAGTGTTGTACCGGTGCTCCAACTCGTTTCGGTATACTCCGCAGTCCGGTCGGGAGGCTCCGCGAGTGTTAGATTCGGGTAACGTCGGGTGCCGCCTCCACCCCAGACTTCCATGTTCCATCGCGACCGGAGCAGAGCCACACCCACCTCCGCCCCGACTCCAAACCGACGGACGGTTTCAATCTGCGAATCGTCGAAATAACCGAGCGTCGTTGAGAGGCGTCCGCGAATACTGTTAGTGAGGTTCTGGAAGGCACTGCCGGAGACAGTGTGCGCGTATATTAGACGGGATTCCTCGTTCAAGAATCGCTGAAGCGCGGCGGAAGTGCCGAGGTCGACGAACGTGCGGCGTCCGAGCCATCCGCGGGCCGAAACAGCAGAGGTCAATTCAACAAACAACCCGCCGGGGACGATAATTCGCGAAAGCTCGGGATCGATGACAAGATCTGATTCGTCGCCAACGGAGACACGGACCTCAGGTGCGACCTGCCAGGCACAAGCTGCCGGTGTGGCGGCGACAAGAAGGAAACTCATCGCCGCGACAAGAACCAGAGCCATTGACGTGAGAAGCACAATGGCGCCCCGCAGAAGGCCGTACCGATTCGCAAAGACCTCTGGCAGGCCGGAGTGCCACGTCCAGAGTCGCAAGTCAGATCTCCACGTCGAGAACCGCATTTGCACTCCCAAATCCATCGTCCCGCGTTCTCACGGCAAGAGGATCCGTCACCCAACGTTTGTTGTCTTCCACGAACATATACTCATAGCTGCCCGGGGGCAGAACGAGAATGGTGACCCAGACGCCGTTCTTCCGGCGCAGCGGTGTTGCAGCCGGGTCCCAATTGTTGAAGCTGCCTGCGATGCTCACGTGGCTGACGGAGGCATCAGTGGGCACGTGGAGGAGGCGAACGTACTGGAAATCGGACGCTGCGGTCGACCCCTGGTCAAGCGGGATGCCGGGATCGGTGGGCGTCGTAGCGGAACGGGAGCGAGCCGCAGAACGAACAAGAGCCTCGTCCGGCGCGCCCGGCAACACGGTTGCCCTGTGCCCGACCAACCAGCCGCCGATGTACGCAAGAACGACTGCCGCAGCAGCGACGGCCAGGCCCCTCCACGGAATCTGAAAGCCCCACGGCCTCGCCCAGAGGCGTTCCGGGTGACCCTCGACGCTCAGAGCCGACATCACTCGTTTCGCAAAGCCGGCAGGGACTCTCGGGACAGGAAGTTCCTTGCCCAGGGCGAGCAGTCGTTCGTAGGCGCGCAGCTCGCTCTCCAGCTTGGGATCGGCCGCCACCTTTTCGAGAAAGTCCCGGGCCTCACGATCATCGAGATCCCCGTCGAAGTAACGTGCAAACAGAGTCTCCAACGTATTCACTTTGCTCACCCCTCAACGTTTTCCGGAGTAACGACTTTCGACTCAGGGAAGAGTCTCTCCCTGAGCAGTTTCCGTGCCCGGTGCGCCCTGACTTTGAGCGAACCGACCGAATCTCCCGTGGCAGCGGCGATATCCTCATAGGACATGCTCTGGACGTGATGGAGCACGAACACCTCGCAATAGCCGTCCGGAAGCTCCCGAAGCGCAGTCTCAAATTGCTCCACCAAGTCGCGCGCACCGACTTCGGACGACGGGTCACTGCCTGCGCGGTGCTCCACAAAAACCGGGGAATCGGGGTCGCGCTCAAGCATTGCTTCCAGCGAAATAGTCCTGTCTCGCCGGCGTTCACGAAGATGATCCCGGGCAAGGTTGATGGCGATGCGGATAAGCCACGTGCCGAAACGTGCTTCGCCGCGAAAACTCGCCAGGCTCTGATAAGCACGCACGAACGTCTCGTGTGCCAGTTCTTCGGCCACCTGCGGGTCTCCGGTCAGTCTCATGAGCGTTCCGTACACACTCTCCTTGTGGCGCTCCACGAGGCCCGCGAACGCTTCCTTCTGGCCGTCCTGCACGGCCTGGACTACGGTTTCGTCATCTTGAGCTATCATCTCAATGCCTCTGCGGAAAGCGGGGCTCACCCGATTAGACGAACCGGAGGGTACAACGTTACGGGGAAATGTTTCCACAGTAATCCGCTCCGGTCACGAATTGCGGCCGGAGGAAGAGAGACGAGCTGCGGGGGCAAGGTTCTGTGGGGGCGACTCAGGGGGAGGATTCCGCACGCGCGTCCGGCCAGTGGGAAGGTTTGGAGGGGCGGCCCACCCAGGGAGAAGGTCCTGTAGGGGCGGGCCGCTCAGAGAAAAGTCCGACTTTCGGTCATCGTCGGGCAAGCTCCCCAGAGGGGCATGAGGCAGCCCCATCGAGCGCAAGAGTCCTTGACCGTGGCAGCCTGCCGTTCTACAGTCAACCTGTCGCGAATCCCCGGCAGGCTCGGGGCTCGTCTCGGTGGTTCGTCTCCGGCGTGGAAGGCGGCGCCTGGTCTTCAACTCGCCAGGTCTTCCATCGGGCCGGCTCTCGGGCTCCGGTTCGGAGGGCAGCGTGATCGCAGACATTCTCGGGGAGTCCACGCAGAGATTCGGGGAGAGACCCTGCCTGCGGAGCTTCTCCGAAGGACGTTTCTCTTCGCTCAGCTACAAGGAGCTCGACAGGCTTGCCACTCTTGTCTCCTCGGCGATTATCGCCCATGGCGTTGAGCCCCTGGAAAGAGTCTGTATCGTCTCCGAAAACAGACCGGAGTGGGTCGTCGGCTATCTGGGTGCCCTGCGCTGCGGTTGCGTCGCCGTGCCTCTGGATTCTCTCTCCAAACCCGAGGACATTCGCTACCTTGTGAGGCGTGCCCGGGCCAGGGTGGTGTTCTGCTCTGCCAGGTTTGCGAAGGACCTGGAGGAGCTCGGGGAGCTGGGAAGTCTGAAACCCGAGATGGTGTGCTTTGATCGAGTCGAGGGCTTCAGAACGCTGGAAGAGCTTCTGGTGAAAGGAGAGAAGGCACTGCGAGAGGGTGGGCCCTCTCAACGAAGGGTCCCGGAAGACTCCGACGCCGTTCTCATCTTCACATCGGGCACCACGG
>JAZDPI010000272.1:0-14082 GCA_043797775.1 Candidatus Eiseniibacteriota bacterium | reverse complement strand
TCGTACGTTCCGAGCACTGCCGAGCAGGTTCAGATGGCGATGGGAGTCGTTCACTACTGTGATCCGTGGGACGGTTGTTCGTATGTCTGCAACGCGACTCCCTACTTTGACAACGCCACGTTCGCCACGTTCGGGTCCAGTGTCGCGCCGTACATTAGCATGAGAGAGCTCGATTACTGGCAGGACCAATTTGCCGAGGATGGGACCTTGAATCCCACCAGCACGGCCGACACGAGAACGCCCAATTACCTGAGCAATCTCTCCCCTCCTATCTTCGGAGACACGCTCGTCTGCCGTGGCAATGCTGACAACATGGAAGTCTATTTTGTCTTCCGGATGGCCAAGGTGGGACCTGAGCAGGCGGAGTCGAGCCCGTTTTTCACGACGTGGTTCCCGGGGGTGACCGGCGGCGCCTGGCAGGCAGTCAGGATGGACACTGCCGAGGTGACGAGCACGAGCGGGATAACGACTTCTGCGGTGCCCGGCGTGTGGATGTGCGCGTTTCACGAAGAGGATCCTGTGCGAGTTGCGAACGCGCTTCCCGAGTGCAAAGAGATACTGCCCAACAATCTCTTCGTGCCTGGAACCAGGATTGAGTATTTCTTGAAGTCGAGGTACGCGGGTTCCCCCGACTGGTTTCTCTGGCCCGACACGGTGGGGGGTAGATGCGAAGAGTTCGAGGTGCTGCCGATGATGCGGGGGGACGGCGGAGGATGGATTGAGTGGCCCTGTCTCATAGTGGCGGATCATTTCGGCCAGAGGGGGAACGGGTTCGAGAGGAACTCGGACAGGATTGCCCGACAGCTCCGGGCTTTGGGGATCGAGTTCGATGTTTACAGCAGACTTGGCCCGGCAAACGACCTTAGGAACGGGATCGGGCGCTGGGCTGCGAACGCCGGTCAGCTCGGCGGTCCCGGCACGGACAAGTACAACTGGGGGTCAGGTGCTACGCTTACGCAGTTCCTGGGGTACAAGTACTGCATCATGAACACCGGTAGCCAGTACGGTTACTGCATCTATGCGCAGGACCAGGACATGATACAGAAGTGGCTCATTGATGATTCCAGGTCGGATTCGCAAAGGTTCTTCTGGTTGAGCGGTGACAGGGTTGCGCAGGAGCTCAATAGGAGGACCACCTGGGGTAGGCCCTTCCTCAACAACGTGCTGTGCGCCACGTACCTGTACTCGAGCTACGCCTCCACGCGCAGCGACTACACGTACTGCCTGCCGATGAGGGGACTAGCCGGCGGTAGGATCGTGTGCGGGGATCCCGAGACTTATGTTGCGAAGGAAAACGGCTGCCTGCGTATTCTCAATGTCGTTGGCGTATCCGGAACGGTCGGCTGCAACGGCGCGGCCGAGATTGAGTACAACCCTGGATTCGACGGGGCTGTGGACATCGCCGCAGTGAGCAACGCGGTCTCAACATTCGACAATTGTGAGGCAAAGTACTACAAGACGTTCCTGGAAGGGTATGACTTCTGTCTTGCAAGGACCGACGCGTCACAAGGGCCGCTGGCCTGCGGCTCGGACGACTTCCTCGGCGAGTGGCTTTCCTCGGTTCTCTACTGGGGAGGTTATTCCCCTTCCGCCTGGTGCGGTCCGCCCCCGGACATTTTCATGCCTTACCCGCCGAACTGCACGGCGGAATGGCAGAACCTCGTGTGCGATGGCGACAAGGTGTTCGTGAGCCCGGGATGTTCTCCGTTCGCAGAGGGCGATACCTGCTTCGCAAGCTGGCTGCGCATTGTTGTAAGAGACCAGTTCAATCAACCGATGCCTGACATCGCCGTGGACGTGTGCTTCGAGAGTCAGTGCAAAGTAGGTTTGTGCGCTTACGCGACGGACACCACAAGCTCCAACGGCGAGATCTTCCTGTCGATAGAGGCCGGGGTTGACGTGAGCGGCGGGACCGGCTGCTGCCAGGTGACGGCCAAGGCATTCAGCTACGGGATTCAACTCTACGAAGGGACGATGGAGTGGCTCTCAGCCGACATGAACGCAGACAGTCTCGTCAACGAAGCCGACAGCTCGATGTTCTACGATGACTGGCTGACGAGCGCGTGCCGCTCTGACTTTAATTGCGACGGAATCGTGAATGATCTGGACTGGATGGTGTTTGCCCCAAACTTCGGCCGGGGATGCAGCGGCTCTGTCGTGAGTGCCGGGGAGCGAGAGCCGGGACCGGTAGTGACTTCTCTCGCACAGAGCTATCCCAATCCCTCTGCCCGGGGTGCCAGCATAGCTTTCTCGGTCAGCGAGCCGGGCCACGTTCTGCTCCGCATCTACGACATAGCGGGGAGGCCGGTGCGGACGCTTGTTGAGGGGCACCGCGAGGCGCAACGCTACGAGGTTGTGTGGGACGGTCGTGACGACGAAGGCAGGCAGGTGCGACCTGGGGTCTACTTCTACGAGTTTGAGGCGCCGGGATACCGTGAGACGAAGAAGCTCGTGCTTTTGAGGTGAGGGCCCGGGCAGGCAGTGCCCCGCCTCACGCAAACCTGCGTTTTAGCATCGCAGCGCACCTTCGACTCACCTCGAGCGGCCTTTTCACGTTCTTCATGTACACTTCGTACTTGTAGTTGGGCAGCTCCTCGAGTCGGTCAACGTACTCCATGTTTATGATGGCAGATCTGTGAATGCGGCAGAAATTTTTGTCCGGCAGGCGCTCTTCCCATTCACCCATGGTCTTGCTCACCAGTTCGGTCTTTCCGGAGCTCGTCGCCACCTCGCTGTAGTCTCCTGCTGCCTTGACATAGACGATATCGCTGATTTTCAAGAACTTCATGCAGTTACCCACCCGGATGAACAGAACGTCCGGATAGGTAAGCTTGCGCACCACGCTTGGTTTGGCCTCTTCCGCACTTTCGATTCTCGTGATGGCCTTGGCCAACCTGGCGGGATTGACCGGTTTCAGCAGATAGTCGAGCGCGTTGACGTCGAAGGCGCGGAGGGCATACTCGTCGTATGCAGTCACAAAAACTATGTGGGGCGTTGCCTCTAATTGCTCGAGAACCTCGAAGCCGGAATGGCCGGGCATCTGGATGTCGAGGAAGATAACGTCCGGCTTAAGCCTCCGGGCGGCTTCGACGGCAGCCTTGACGCTCTCAGCCTCTCCGACAATCTGGACGTTCTCGTGGTTTTGGAGAAGCGAAGAAAGCTCCTTGCGAGCCAGCCTCTCATCGTCGACGATTAGTGCCCGGTGTCTTCGTCTCATCAAGTCTCCGCCTGCGCGGGGTCTGTCTGCGGGTTTCGAACCTGGAATTCAACAAACACCCACCCGCCTTCCTCGCGCACTTCAAAGCTATGTCGCTCGGGGAAGGCGTTCTGGAGCCTCCTCCGCACGTTTTCCAGCCCGATGCCGGTTCCCGGGAAGGGCCCCCCGCTGGTGCCAGGGGCTGCGGTCCATCTTCCCGTGTTTGCCACGGAGACTCTTAGCACGTTGTCCTCGTACGTTGCGCGTAGGCGAATCCTGAGAGGAACGGGGCTCGTGCGAGTGCCGTGCTTGATGGCGTTCTCGATCAGAGGATGAACAATAAAGCAGGGAACCAAGACACGCTCTGCTGCCGGCGGCACGTCTAGCTCGACATCCAGCTTATCCTCGAAGCGCTGCTTCTCGATGGCCAAATAATGGAGGATGGCCTCCAGTTCTGACCGGAGCGTCACGCTTGAGTAATCCTTGCTTATGAGGGAATACCGCAGAAACTCGGCCAGATCTATGATCATCGACTTTGCCACCGGCGGGCTTTCGCTTATCATCGAGCGAATCGAATTGAGGGCATTGAACAGGAAATGAGGATTCATCTGGTATCGCAGCATCTGGAATTGAGCCTGTTGAGCCAGAACGCTGGCTTTGTCGGCTCGCTGCTTCTGTGCCCGCGATTCTCCCCAAAACTTGATGACGAAGTAGGCAACGCTCCACAACATGAAGGGCCACAAGCGCAGAAATATCTGGGGAAAGTACATGTCGGGACCGAAATACTTGACTATTTCGCCGTGGAACCCTATCTTGCCGCCGCCGAGTAGGACATGAATGGAGGGGACTGCCAGGTTCCAGGCATTTGCACAGATGAAGTTGCCTACGAAGAAAAACAGGGACAGGCGGACGACAGAGGGCTTCTGGTAGTTGAGAGTCCTGAAGAGATAGCGAAGGGAGATCGATATTACGGCTGCGGCGGCGTAGGCGAGGAAATAGCAGAGAAAGCGGCTGAATTCCGTCCTCTGCATTTCGTCCATCCGGCGCCAGACCAGATACTCGATCAGCATCAGGGCCATCCAGCTCGCCGCGTGCACAATCCAGAAGGCTCTGCCCCAACGCTGGGCATCGGTCACATCCGGTGACCCTGCTGTCCTTGAGACCGCAGTCGTGTTGCCGGCAGCCTTTGTGCCGGCCGCGTATGGTCCTGCGCTGCTATTCATTTTCCAACCCCCGTCTCTATTCCCTCGCCCGGACTGTTGCTTGAGATTTCGCATCTGAACCGCCCCGTGCGGTATCATCCACCACCCGTTGCGGCGTCCCCACCAGGGCGACACGCTCAGAACGTCAGGGCAGTCTCTCAAGACTCTGTGCGTGGCGAGTGCCTACCAATAATTCAAATACAAGACGGAGCGTTCGTAAAGGCGAAACTTCGACCTCGCCGGTCTGACGCGAAATCGCGCCGCTTGCCGACGCATCCGACCGCTGGTCGATTCACGATTGCCGCCGTTTTAAGAAGCTGAGACAATAGTGGCGTGAAACGGAAACGTGGGGCGAATTGACGGCGACGCACAGAGCGTAGTCGCACGACGAGTCCTTCGAGACGGTTCACACGCAAAACTTGGGCCAACCCCGGTAACGTGCGCGACGACATAAGTTCCACTTGTGTCCCACCGTGCACGTTGCTGTTTTTGGTGGGCACGTTCCCACCCCCATGGCGTGCGTTCCTCGCGCTGGCGCACCATCAGCTGAGGTTGCGGAGGGGGCGGGCGCGCCGGCTCTGCGCTCCGCGCACGAGGCGGTGTTCACGACATTCCACTCCAAATCGACTGGCCGTTGTGCTAACGTGCTCGGCATGAATAAATTCGGGCGACTCGCCGCTATTCTTACTGCCTTATGCGCCGCCGTGGTGCTTCTATGCTACGTCAGCAATCTCAACTCCGGGCCCTTCGAGGATGACTTCGGCCACGTCACGATGGCCACCGTCGCTCGCGACCGGGGTCTAAGCAGTGTCTGGACGGACGCGTACGACTGCTTCTTCTTCAGACCCTTCAACATGGGGCTTCTAGTTCTCTCTCTCCAGGCGGGCTCGTGGACCGTCGCACACGGCGCGGCCCTCTTTATCCATGTTCTCCTTGCCCTGGCGGTCGGCTGGCTTGCGGCGCGCTTGTTCTGGGGACGCCTCTTTCCAAAGCAGACCTCCCGGGGCCGGGAACCCCGTTGGCTGGCAGTGGCCCTCGGCTCCGCTTTCTTCGTACACCAGGGAAACACTACGTCCGTGCTCCAGCTCGACACCTTGTCGCAGTGCACGAGCGACCTTTTCTCGGTATTGGCACTGCTGGCGGCCATTGTGTACTGCCTGCCGCGCGAGGGTGGTTTACCGCGCACAGAACGTCTGCCGGGTGCAGGTGATTCTCCGGGCGCAGTGGGTTCGTCTGGTGAAGGGGAGTCGACTGTTGCGCGGCAACAAACTGGCTGGCCCGTGCAGTCCGGCCGCCGTGCACGCTTCGCCTTCGCTCCAGGTGTGCTCGCCTCGGCAGGATTAGGCTCGCTCCTCGCGATGGCCGGGAAAGAAGGGGGAGTCTCCACGCCGGTCGCCGTGATCGCGACTGTCGCCTTCCTGGCGCCTCGCGGGTTCAGGCTGCGGAAAACCGCAATCGTCGTAGCGACCCAGGTGCTGGCCGGGCTTGCGTACGTGGCGTGGCGGCTGAACGTTCAGAACCTCATCCCGGCGCCGTCGGACGTTCAGGACCGGTACAGTTTCGCTCTGAGTCTTGACTCCGTGCGTAACTTCATTCAATTCGTGTTCGTGGAAACCGTGCCGTGGAACTCTGCATCGCTGATGTGGAACAGGAGGCCTCACGAGTGGGCGCTCGGCGTGGCCCTCGGACTGCTGGTCGTCGTCGCGGCTGCGTTGGGCTGGCGGAGGCTCGTAAGAGAAGATCGGGCACGCAGGTTACTGCTGGCGTGGTTATTGTGTGTGTTTGTGATATGGTGCACGCCGTTTGTCCTCCTGCTCAAAGTTTCGGAGCAGGAGGTGTACCGCCTGGCCATACCGACCGTCCTGATCCTGGGCCTCGGCTGCTGGGCGTTTCTCCGATCGAATGTCGTTCGCATCGCACTACCAGTTTTGGTCATCTGGTGTGCGTGGGTCACCGTCAATACTGTGGCGAGCGTTCAGAAATGCGACCTGCTCAAGCACAATGCCCGCGTTGCAGAGGAAACACTGGAGGCGACGAGCGGCGCGCTCGGTGACCTTTCCCGAACGGACGAGGTGTGGGTGTACGTGGTTCCCCGCGTGGAGCCGTGGAAACGCTACAGTGTCGTGTGCGTGCCGGAGGCCGCCCTGAGGGCGAGGGCTCCGCTCGGTCTCGCCTGGCATGTGGGGAGGCCAGGGTTGAAAGTCGAGTTCGTGGTGCCGGGGCGTGAGGTGCCGACGTATCGCGGAGCCCCGGAGAGGCTGAAGAAGGTGAGGCTCGACATCGAAAGCGGGCAAGTCGAGATCGTTGCAGATGCATCGCAATAACACGGAAGGTCTCGGCAGCACGGTGGGTGCCCGTCCCGGGAGGGTTAAGGGATTCGCCGGCAGCCCCGACGGCCTCAGTAACACCAGAGGGTTCCTCTTTGCACTGGGAGGAACCGTCGTCGTCTCCACGAATTTTGTCACCGCGAAATACGGATTGAAGGGATTCAACCCGGAGACCTTCAGCCTGGTTTGGACCGCCGCGGCTGCGGTGTATTCCCTACTCATCGTCCTCGGCTCAGGGCAATTGCGACAGTTGGCTCTGCCCGGTACCTGCGCCAGAGACGTGGCACTACTGGGGGTGGCCACTGGGGCAGGCATGATCCTGGGCTGGGCCGGTCTCGCCAGGTTAGACCCCTCCTTTTCCTCGTTCTTGTGGCGGTTTCATCCCCTGCTGGTGATAGTGCTGAGCGTGCTGATTCTGCGTGAGAGGCTGACAGCGAAGGAGCTCGCTCCGGCGGCGATAATGATACTGGGAGGGTGCATCAGCACGATCGGAAGGTGGAACATAGTCGGTACTGGTGTGGTGCTAACGCTTCTCAGCTGTTGCGCAGTCGCGGTCCAGGTGACGATAGCTAAGTCGAGGGTGCAAGAGATGCACCCCAACGTCCTCGTTTTCTACAGGGTTGCGTCCGGTTCGGTTGTGATACTGCTGTGGTGCCTCCTCGTGGGCGACATCCGCTTCGATGTGGAAGCGCGATACTGGCACGTAACTCTACTGGGTGCATTCCTTGGCCCATGCCTGAGTTACCTCCTTACCTTTCGTTCCTACCGCCACTGGGACCTCTCGCGTTCCAGCATGGTGACGACGGCCCAACCCCTTTTCGTAATACCGTTTGCTTACCTTGCGTTCGGCACGCTCCCGACCGGGCGAGAACTGATCGGCGGTTTCATAATCCTGGCCGGCGCCTTCTGGCTCGCGTGGAAACACGTCTTCAGAAGGTGGAGTGTGGGGTTCTGAGAAGTGCGAGGTTCTGACGGGCGTGGGTCTTAGGGCCTCAGGTCCTGAGTGGCGTGGGGCTCTGAGGAATACTGCGGATGTTGGGGTTAGGGCCACGGGTGCGCGCGCCGCAAAGCAGAAGGGCCGGCTCGCTACCGGCCCTTCCGTGTACAGGCAGGTCTAATGTCGGCAGAGCTGCTCGGGGTGGAGGAATCTCCGGTATGCCGACACCTCTCCCCAGTTGCCGAGTGACTCTTACGGGAAGATTCCACGCCTCTTGTAGGCGATCTCAAGTCTGGATAGAGCTAGAATGTAAGCGGCTGTCCGCAGATCCACCTCGTGTTGTCTCGCGATTTCTTGGACCTTCATGTATGCGGACACGATCCTCTTGTGGAGCTTGTTGTCAACCTCCTCGAGCTCCCAGAATTCGCTCCTCTTGTTTTGTAGCCACTCGAAATAACTGACGATGACCCCGCCGGAGTTGCACAGAATGTCGGGAAGAATCTCGATCCCCTTCTCCTGAAGAACCGCTTCACCGTAAGGGTCGGTTGGCCCGTTTGCTCCCTCGGCAACGAGCGTGACGTCGAGCCAGGCGGCAGTCTGCGCCGTAATCTGGTTCTCAAGGGCGGCCGGGATGAAGATGTCGGCCCTCTGTCTGAAGAACGCCTCTCTATCCACCGGCTTGGCCTTCGTGTAGCCCGCAATCAATCCCTTGTTGAGCGATACGTAGGCGGCGAGGTCGACCGGGTCTATACCTCTCTCGTTGGCCATGGCGCCGGACACGTCCTCCACGGCAATCAGCTTGGCACCATGCGCCTTGAGTAACCGCGCGGCCCAGGAGCCGACGTTCCCAAATCCCTGAACGATGTACGTAGCTTCGCTCAGATCGAATCCCTGCTCCATTGCCCACTGCTCGATGAGAAACACTGCGCCCTGCCCCGTTGCCTTCTCTCTCCCGAGGCTGCCTCCGGCCTCGACAGGTTTCCCGGTCACGGCGTGCACGCATCGCTGTCTGTCCAACGGAGGGATCGTGGACAGATAGGTGTCGAGCATCCAAGCCATAATCTGAGCATTGGTGTTCACATCGGGCGCAGGAATGTCGTATTCGGGCCCGATGTTGTTGCCTAGGGCGAAGGTGAAGCGCCGCGTTATCCGTTCGAGTTCCCCTGCCGAGTATTTGCCCGGATCCATCTGAATTCCGCCCTTGGCGCCGCCAAAGGGTATGTCCACTAACGCAGATTTCCACGTCATCCACATGGCGAGTGCCCGGACTTCATCCAGATCAACCAACGGATGGAAACGAAGCCCGCCCTTGAAAGGACCAAGCAGGTTACAGTGCTGCACGCGATAGCCGGTGAACATCTCGATCGTGCCGCTGTCCATCTTGACCGGGAAGTTGACGACTATCTCGTTCGCCGTTCTCGACAACACTCTTCGAGTGTTGGGATCCAGGTCCATAAGCTGGGCCGCCTTGGCGAACTGGCTCATCACGTTTTGGTACGTGCTCACCTTCTTGAGCGGCTTCTCGAGCGTTGCAGTCCTCTGCTCGTATTGTTCGCAACGCCAGACGCCGCCCTCGGGTTTCGTTCGGGAGCACTCTGTATCTTTCTCGCAGGTCGTGCACAGTCCGCGAAGGGTATCAGGCTCCACTCCGAGGGTCGCGCCGGAAACCTGACCGGGGAGAGTTTTCATGCCGTCATCAAACGGATAGGGAATGTAGAGCAGTTTCCATTCCTTGTTTTTGGGAATAATGGTCAGCTTTTCCTCATCGGACGCTGCCTGCGGCGGCCTGACTGCTTGTGGCTCTTCAACCAGCGGAATGGAGCTGGCCCTGCGTCTTTTCTCGAAACGCACCTCCTGGGTGGCTGTCGCCGCTTGTCTGCGCTTAACCGGAGGCCTCCTTTGCTTTGTCGTCCCATTCCTTCTCTTGCCTCGCTTCAGTACGGTACTCATATGTGAAACCTCCTTCTAGGCTGATGTACTCGAGGCCGAGGCCCGAATCCGAATGCCTACTACAGGTAGGGCCAGTTTCGTGCCAATTCGAAGCTGCCTGGTTCTGCCCGTTCGGTGTCCCGGTGTGCGAGCCGAACAGCTCCATATTCAGTTGTGGCTTAGCAGGTTACGACAACGATCTTTGGGGAGACACCATTGGAAGACGATGGAAGGAACAGAGCTGGAACGCTGGAAGACAGGGGAAATTTGAACCGGTGGGGCGAATCGCCCCATCTTGGCCGTGTAGTGGTTCAGCCAGATGCGAAGCCGGACCCTTCTGGAGCGAGTGTGTCTACGTCCTTCATTTTCTCACGGAGAGTCTTGCGGTCGATTCCCAGTATCTTCGCCGCCTTCGTCTTGTTTCCCTGGACGCTGGCGAGGACGTTGCGAATGTGTTCGGCTTCCACCTCGGCGAGCGTGCGACTCAGGCCGCTGACCCTCAGGGCAGAGAAGCGCATCAACGATGGAAGGTCCGGGACTTCTATCAGCGCCTCCTCGCACATTATGACCAGACGCTGCAGAACGTTTTCGAGTTCTCTCACGTTTCCGGGCCACTGATAGTTCTTGAGCACTTGCAGCGCTCCTTCTGAGAACTCGGGTACCGGCTTGCCGAGCTCCTTCGAGTACTTTCGCACTATGTGTTTTGTGAGCAACAATATGTCGTCTCCTCTCTCTCTGAGAGGAGGCACCGCAATTGTGATTACGTTGAGACGATAAAACAGGTCCTCACGAAACAGTCCTTTGCTGACCAGGTTAAGCAGATCCTTGTTCGTCGCGGCAATGATCCTGACGTCCACCCTTCTTGATTTGCTCGAGCCGACCATGCAGACCTCCTTGTCCTGAAGGACGCGGAGCAGTTTGACCTGCATCGACATCGTCGTGTCTCCGATCTCATCGAGGAATATCGTGCCGCCATCGGCGGTCTGGAAGAAGCCCGCCCGAGTCTCAACCGCCCCCGTGAACGCCCCCTTGACGTGTCCGAACAATTCGCTTTCGAGAAGACCTTCGGGAATCCCGCCACAGTTGACCGGAACGAAGGGCGCGGATGCACGAGCACTCCTGTAGTGAATGGCCCTCGCCACAAGCTCCTTGCCCGTTCCACTTTCTCCGGAAATCAACACGGTGGCCGTGGTTGTCGCCGCCTTCTCTATGGCACCAAAGACCCTCAACATTACCTGTGACTCGCCGATGAATCCATACGGAGCCGGGCGGACATGCGGGACCTCGGTCTGGCCGGCCCTTCGAAGCCGGAGTCTCTCAAGAGATCTCTCCACGGCGGCAAGCAGCTCCTCGTCCGTGAAGGGTTTCGGGAGATATTCATCGGCTCCGGTCTTGACGGCCTCTACGGCTCCCTCGATTGTGGCGTAGCCCGTTATCATCATCACTTCCGTGTCCTTGTAGTTCTCCCTGACGTGCCGGATCAGATCCAACCCGTCCGCCTTGGGCATCTTGAGGTCCGTTATCACCAAATTGACCGAGGAACCTTCGAGTATTCTTATGGCCTCCGGAACTCCAGGTGCCGTGAACACGTGGAAGCCCTCCGAAGTGAGGTTCCTCTGCAGGACCTCAAGGGTGTCCTTGGAATCATCCACGACCAGAATACTCTCTCTCGGGTGCTGGTTTTTCATAAGTCGTTTCACCTCGCGCCGCGATTACGTGATTGGGAGCGTTACTTCAAACCGTGTGCATCTCCCCAGTTTACTCTCTACCTTGATTGAGCCTCCGTGCCCGGACACAATACCATGAACCACTGCAAGCCCAAGCCCCAACCCCTGGCCGACGGCCTTGGTGGTAAAGAAGGGTATGAATATCTTCTTCAAAACTTCTTCGCTCATTCCTATGCCGGTGTCTTCCACTACGAGCGAAATGTGTTCTGCGGACCCGATCGTGCGCAGAGTCAGTTTGCCCCCGGTCGGCATCGCCTGAATCGCGTTGACCGAGAGATTGACCAGCACCTGGTGAAGTTGCGCCGCGTCGGCCGTGACTTCCGGAAGTTCGGCATCCAGCACGCGTATGATCTCGATCCCCTGTTTGGCACACCTGCTTTCGAGGAAATACAGTCCCTCCCGGACGATGTCGTTGAGGTTCACTTGGGATTTCTTCGGGGACGTCTGTCGGGCGAACACCATTAGTTTCTGGATTACCTCCCTAGCATACAAACACGCGGCAACGATCTTTGTGACGTCCTTCGTTGCCTGCTCCGGCAAGTCGGGGACCTTCTGAACCAGTTGTGCAAATCCGAGTATGTTCCCAAGCGGCTCGTTGAGTTCGTGAGCCACCCCCGCCGCCAGCTCTCCAATCGTGGCAAGACGGTCGGCGTGCCTGAGCTGTTCGTGGAGTCGCAACTTCTCTTCCTCGGCACGTCTACGTTCTACCACTATGGCAATTTGATTGGCAACAGCATCAATAAGGCCTCTCTCCTCCTTGAGGAAGGGTCCTTCATCAGAGTGAGGCTTTTCTTCCGAATATGCGACCTCCACGGCACCTCTTTTCGCTCCTTGCACGACTATGTCTGAGTTTTGCCGCTGGCCCTCGCTCGGAAAGCCAGGCACAGCATAAACCTTGCCATCCAGGACGATCCGGGCGAAGGCGATCTCGGGATACTGCCACGAGGGGGGCAGCAGATCCACAATCCTCACGAGAATGTTCTCGAGACTGAGATTCGGCTCATTGGCGATTTCATCGATCCCGTAGAGACACGTGAGTTCCTTGATGCGCTCGTGTAGAGCTGCCTGGGTACCTTGATGGACCAGCGCCATGGCAAGATTCTGCGTTACCTGTTCGTATTGTTCTATCTCCGCCCTCGTGAAATGGCACTGTTTGCCGGTCGCCAGCCGCAAAAGTCCGATGGTTGTGCCGGCAGCCTTGAGAGGTATCAGGGCGACCGACGCGTATGGACCACCCACGCGGATGTTGCTCGCCGAATCGGACCGCATGCCCGCGCTTCTATAGGCAATGGATGCTCGCGTGTCACCGATCCAGAAGGCTCCCGCGGCCGTAAAGTAAGAAGAGGGGATCGTCCTGCCGAACAAAACGTCACAGGTGATCCGATCCAGCCCAGATGAATCAACTGAGAACCAAAGCGAAACCTCCTCGCCCTCACTCCTGGACTCTATCTCAAGGTTTGACTCCACATCGTGCCGCCCCTCCGGCCCAGACCGCTTGGTGGTGCAACGATAGAATTTTTCGTTGTCTCTCAGCCAGAGTTCCACCTCTTCGCAGGCAGAGAACTCCAGGAGCATTCGCGACACTTCTCTGATGAACTCCGTTCTCGGGATGCGAGTGACGGAGCTCTGCAGTATGCGGCGAGAGAGACTGTCGAAGCTCCCGCCTCGCGTCTCTGCTCCCTCAGACCGTCTCGAAGTGAGATTGGACTCGTTCTGATTCATTCCGTACCCATGGTATAAGCACGTCGTGAGGTCAAATGCATAGCCACCGCTTTCTCTGATGAGTCTAGTAAAGCCCGGCCGCTGCGTCAATTTCCAAAAGAAGTGGGGTGGAATTCGTGGTGATGGGCTCCAATTTGTGCTGGGTCGTGCGGTGTCATCGTGGCCGTTCTCGCATCTGCACAAGTACCGCTTCCTTCCGCGCCGTTCCCGGGGGACAAGAGCCGATTTTTCTGTTGACATCGGTGCGAAGTGATGTCAGAATTACTGACTGAGCGGTCGAAACTCGACCGGCGGGTCGAGTGCTGGGGTGCCCAGGTGGGCGCCTGGCGCCCTCTACCGGATGAGAAGAGATGATTAGAAAGCGTGGAACGACTGAACTAGAGAAAACTCTGCGGGGCCGCCCCACCGGAAGTCCTCCGGAAAAGGCCGGCGCACTGACGTGGCGGGAGAAAGAGCGAATTAGAACCCGCAGGCAAATAGTGTCTGCCGCAAGACGGGTGTTCGCGAACAAGGGTTTTCACAAGTCCAGGCTGGACGACATCGCGCGCCGGGCGGGACTTGGGAAGGGAACCTTGTACTCGTACTTCTCGAACAAGGCGGCTCTCGTTACCGCAGTGTTCGAGGACACGATTGATGAGCAACTTCGCACGGTGGAGCGGGCCATGGAAGGCAAAGCCGGCTGCCGCGCACGGATAGAGGCCGTGGCGCGCGAACAGCTCAAGCACTTCGCCAGGAATCGCTATCTGTTGAGGATCTGTTCTGCCGAAAGAGCCCTCGACAGCGAGCAGATGAAGGAGACGTTGCGGCCCGTTCTCCTGCAGAACTACGCGAAATACACGGAGCTGCTGGCGCACGCTTTTTCCCTTGGAATGAAGAGGGGTGAATTGAAGAGAGTAGCCCCGCTGGAAATGGCACACCTCTTTATCGCAATCCTGCACGCTGTCTGCTGGTACTGGCACATGTACGGAGTCACGCCCGCACCCGAAAAAGAGGCAAGAATGATCTGTGGAATCATCTTCGACGGATTGGGGAAGAGTTGATG
>JAZDPI010000264.1:0-2559 GCA_043797775.1 Candidatus Eiseniibacteriota bacterium | reverse complement strand
CCCCTATGAACAGCATCTTTTTTCTGCACAAACTCTTCCTTTTGGGACTCTCTGCGGCGGCCGTTCCTCTGCTCATCCATCTCTTCACAAGGAAGAAGGCAAGGAGGCTGGAGTTCAGCACGGTCACCTTCATAAGGGACGTCGCACAAAGGGAAGCGAGAAGGCTCAGGGTTCGCAACCGGCTTCTCATGATTCTGAGAATGGCGGCGATCTCCTTGTTTGTGCTTGCGATGGCAAGGCCGGTTCTGGTCGGCCCCATGTTCAAGGGGCAGGGAACCACCGCTCTCGTTGTTGTTCTGGACAACTCGGCCAGCATGGGTTGCGCCAAAGAAGGCAAGACGCTCATGGAGCGCGGCCGGGAGCTGGCCTCAGAGATTTTCGGTGCGCTGACGGACAGAGACGAAGGAATGTTGATCACCGTGTGCAACCCGCCGGGCGCAGGTACTCTGATTTCGGGTCCCGCCCGGCTGAAGAGCATGGCGAACACCGTCGCGCTGACAAACGCGACCGAACGTCCCGAAAAGGCCATAGACATGGCCACCGCACTTCTTGGCCGCTCGCGAAGCATCAACAAGGAACTCTACGTCGTCTCGGACTTTCAGAAGGGACAGTGGGAGAATCGCGATGTGCTTCGAGCGGACGTGAAAGGCCTTCGCACTTTTCTTGTTCCGCTTCTTGCTGCGCCGGCAGAGAATCTCTCTGTCGGGAAGGCAGAGCTCATCCCCTCTGCCTCGGGCCAATTCATACTCGACGTCTCCATAGCCAATCACGGAACTGCTTCCGCAAAAGGCGTGCCGGTCAGAGTCGAAAGCGGGCCGTCGCCGAGCGTGTCGCGCGGGCGCGGGCGGGTCCAGGCAGGCGGAAGCCAAACCGGTTTCGCCCCGAGCGGCCAGGAAGCCGTTCCTTCGCAGAGGGTGCAGTACGTGGATTCGCGGACGGTACAGTACGTGGACGTCGAGCCAGGCTCTGCGACGGACGTCACCTTTCAGTTGCCCGATGTGCGGGACCTGCTGGGTGGGGGCGAGCGCGCCACCTACGCGGAGCCGGGTGCGTCGGCGGAGCTGAGAATAGTCCTCTCCGAGGACGCCCTGGGTGCCGACAACACGAGGTTTGTCGTCCTTAACCCGCCGAGGGAACTTCCCATCCTGATCGTCGGAGAGGAGGAGCGCTCGGTCGACGTCGATTTTCTCTCCCTGGTCCTCAAGCCGGCACGGAGTGCGCCGGGGACATTCCGTTCCAGCTTTCGTCCCGAGAGAATCCGTATAGAAGACCTGACTTCGGACAGGCTGAGACGGGCCCGCTGCCTGATACTCGACAACGTGGGCAGGCTGTCCCGGCGCGAGATCGATGCACTCGCAGAATTCAAGAACTCGGGAGGAAGGATCCTGATCGCCCTCGGGGATAGAGTTGACATTCGCCATTACAGCGAAGACGTTCTTCCGGCGCTGATTCAGGCCAGGCTGGCCGGCGTTGAAGGAAGAGAAGGTTCGGCCAAAGTGGGATCTGGGCCTGGAGGGGAGAGCCCCACGAGAAGCGCAAGCCAGGTTTCGGGAGAAGGGGACGGGTTTTTCTGGCTCAAGGCGACGATTCCTGCACATCCCGTCCTGCGCAGCTTCAACGTGAAGAGAGGCGAGCCTGTGTGTGGAGCCAGGTTCTACCGGGTTGTCAGAGCTGAGGCGCTGGAGGGCAGTACGGTCATCGCCGAGTTCGCGGAGGGCTTGCCGGCTCTTGTCGAGGGACAAGGGGTTCTTCTTTTCGCCAGCGCAATGGACCCGGCGTGGAACGACCTGGTTCTGAACAGCGCATTTCTTCCGCTGATGCACGAGGTGCTCGCATACCTTTGCGGAGGAAGCGTTTTGGCGGGCCGGAGCTTTCGCCCCGGCGAAGTCATCGAGGAGGAGCTCGCCGGTGTGAGGAACGCACCGCTTTCGATGGTCGGGCCGGCGGGCGAGAAGATGCACATTTCCGTAACCGACCTTGGGGCCGGCCAGCTCGTGAGAACCCGGCCCCTGAGCGACGTCGGCGTCTACAGATTGTACGCCGGCGGCGAGGAAGTGAGCTCGTTCAGTGTGAACCTGGACCCGTTGGAGTCGAGGCTCCTGCCTGTGGACAGAAGAAGCCTCTCCCGCAGTTTCCGGGGCGCGCGCGTCGTCGCGGCGGAACAGGTCTCCGAGGTGGCCTTGGCGAGTCGTTCGGGCCGTGAGCTCTGGCCCATTTTCGCAGTGCTGTGTTTGGGGCTCATGGTTGCCGAGGTCTTTGTTGCAAGGGCCACGAGCCTGCCTGAATAGGGGAAAGGAGCGCGGGTCGAGCCCCGCCTTGCCTGATGCGAGAGAGGGCAGGCTTCCAGCCGGGGCTGCGCGCCTTACGAGAAATCATGCAAGCAGAGCTGGCGCAGAGACTGATAAGCAGACTCAAGCACTCGACGGGTGCCGGCGAGATCGTCCGAGAGACCCGCAGATCAAAGCGCGTGCGCGGCTCAGTGAGCGGGCTCACGGGCTCGGCCCGCGCTCTCTTCGAGGCTTTCTTGAGGCTTGAGACGGGCCGTCCGATCGTGGTCGT
>JAZDPI010000257.1:0-8622 GCA_043797775.1 Candidatus Eiseniibacteriota bacterium | reverse complement strand
CCGAGCAGGGCGATTCTGGGGTTCACTATGCCCAGCGCCCTTGCCACCGTGAGATAGTTCCTCACGATGCTGGCTTTCTGGGTCAGGTCCGGGCGCACCACGACGCCTCCGTCGGTGAAGCTGAGAAGCTTGTGATAGCCCGGAACCTCGAGAACGGCCACGTGACTCAGAGTGTCCGAGCGGCGCAGGCTGAAGTCCTTGGAGAGTACCGCCTTGAGGATCACAGAAGTGCTCACGAAGCCCTTCATGATTATGTCCGCCTTGCCCTCGTCTGCAAATGCCACGGCTTGAAGAGCCGCCCCGTCTGCATCGGCGTTGTGAAAGATGCGGAAACGGCGGGTGTCGAGAGAAAGCTCTCTGCAGACTGAGAAAATCTTCTCCCTGTTGCCGAAAAGGAAAGGTTCGACCATGCCCCTGTCGCAGGCCTTGCTTAGAGCCTCAAGGACGTCCGGATCTTCGGCCGCGGCAACGGCAATCCTCTGCCTGCCTCCGGCGTTCGCCAGGCAGACTGCGGCGTCGATGAGTTGAGAGGCACTTCGGATCGGATCAAACATCGGCTAGCCCAGCGTTTCTACTCGGTTTCGTATTCTTTGGCCTTCTCTTTTCCGTCCAGAACTCGGAACGCTCCCTCTGCCAGTGCCGGCATTTCTCTTTCACCTGGGAACACGAGCACCGGGCACAGGAAGCGAATGTAATCTGAGATCCAGTCCGTGAGCTTCTTAGATTGAGACATGCCGCCTGTTAGAATGACGGCGTCCACCTCGCCCTTCAGGGCAGCCGCCATCGCGCCGATCTCTTTTGCAATCTGATAGACCATCGCCCCGAACACGAGCTGAGCGGCCTCGTCTCCACCGTCGATGCGTCTCAGGACCTCTTCGACGTCCGCGGTCCCCAGGTACGCCTTGAGGCCGCTGTCCTTGGAAAAGACGCCCAGAAGCTGCTTCTCGCTGAACTTTCCCGAAAAACAGAGTCGCACGAGCGGGCCGATGGGCAGGCTGCCGGCCCTGTTGGGGCTGAAGGGTCCCTGGCCGAGAAGGGCGTTGTTCACGTCGGTGAGCTTGCCCCTCCTCACGGCGCACACCGATATGCCGCCCCCCATGTGAGCGACCACGAAATTGAGGTCGGAAAGAGGCCTGCGGAGTCTCTTCGCGGCCGCGAAGGAGACGGAGCGGATGTTGAGAGCGTGCATGAGGCTCTTGCGTTCTATCAGAGGGTGGCCCGATATTCTGGCCTCGGGGATCATGTTGTCCACCGTGACGGGATCCACGACGAACCCCGGCACGCCGAATTGCTTCGCCAGCCTCTCCGCGATTATGGCGCCCAGGTTGCTCACATGATTGGCATGCTTGCAGGAACGCAATTCCTCGATCATGACCGGCGAAATACGGTAAGTGCCTTCCTCGAGGGGTCTCAAAGGACCTCCTCTTCCGACGGCTGCAACGACTCTGACCGAAGCCGGGCGGTTCTCCGAGATGGACCTTGAAATGAGATCCCACCTGAGATCGAACTGCTCCGTGACGAGGTCGAACTTGGCGAGCTCGGTGACATCGTGCTTGACGGTGGCCTCGAAGACGGGCCCCTCCCTCGAAAAGATGCCCACTTTTGTCGACGTGGAGCCCGGGTTTATGACGAGCACAACTTCCTTCTGCATGCTCAATGTCCCCCCCTCGGCCCGTCTCCGCCTGACGGGACCTTGTTGGAACAATCTAGCAAAAATGGAAGCCGCGGGCAATGGTCATGCGGCCATCCACGCCGCGAGGATTGACCCGACGTGAGGCTGATGATAGGATAGGCCAGAGATTTCCGGATAGGGTTCCCGCAACAGTACCATCTTGTTGAGCGTAATTCCTCTCGGAGTGGGGCAGGAAGGTGTCACGATGGCCGATAACATGGTCACTTCAACCGTCTTCTTCCTTGTCGGTGCCCTGATATTCCTGCTCGGCCTTCTCATCTTCCGCGAAGCTCCGCGGCAGAGAGTCAATCTCGTGGTCTCGATGATGCTCTTTTCTGCGGGCTTCGGGGCCATTCTTGGGGCCTCCGGACTCTTAGCCGAAAGCCGTTCTCTCGACAGCAGGGCATACGCGTACTTCGTGAGGACCTTTGCGTATCTCTGGGAGTTCTTCTTCCCGTTTCTTCTTCTCTTCGCTCTTCTCTATCCTCGCGAGCACAGGCTCTTCTCCAGAATTCCCGGCATAGAGCTTGTCGTTTTCCTGCCGCACGCGTTTCACTTCGTTTTCGTGCTCGTGAGCTCCCGCACGGGTGGGCAACTGGACGTGGCTCTCGCCGCAGATAAGATCCCGTATTCCCGTCCCTTTCTCGAGCTCGCGGCCCTTTTTCTCAGGCTGGTTTACCGCTGGCACATAAACCTGTTCTCGCTGGTCAACCTGGCCTTTGCCTCGACTTCCGTGATCCTCCTGTGGCGCAGTTACAGGAGGGCAGGAGGGCTGGCCGTGAGGCAACAGCTTCTCGTGGTGCTGATCGGGATCGGAGTGTGCGTGGGTCTGTACGGAACGGCGGTCCTCATTCCGGACGTGTTTGGAAGACCGGTGCCGCTCAGTGTTCGTTCCTCGCTCATGGTTCTGTCTCTGACGCTGGGCAGCGCTGCGATAGCCTATTCCGTCGTAAGATACAGATTCCTTGACACGAGGGTCATGGCCAGAAGAAGCGTGCTGTACGGGCTCGTCTCGGCGGTCTTCATAGCGGCCTATCTCACGATCGTGAAACGGTTGGACCTCGCGCTGAGAGGTTTCACCGGCACAGAGACGGCCATTTTCGAAACGGTCTTCGTGATTCTGGGACTGATCATGTTCCAGCCTCTCATCAACCGGCTCGAGGTTAATCTTGAAGAATATCTCATGAGGCACCGGGCGGACTACAGAAATGTGCTTCGTCGCCTGAGCAGGGACATCGTGACGGTTCTCGACACCGAAGAGCTCTCGAGGAGGCTTCTGTATTCGCTGAGAGACGCCCTCGTTGCCGCTAGCGGAGTTCTTGCCGTCGTGGAGAAGGGCAAAGACAACCTGAGAGTGCTCGATTCCTTCGGACTCGATAAAGGCAAGCTCGAGGCGGAGACGCCGGCGGCCGTGCTCGAGGATTTCGGCTCGCACCCGGTGCTGATGTCGAAAGATGAGGCCCTGGGCTGCATTGCGGACGGATCTCGAAGGGCATCCCTTAAGGATTTCGTCGACAGAGCGGCTGCCGTGTGGGTACTGCCCCTTGCGCACCACGAGGAGAAGCTCGGCATACTGACGCTGGGAGAGAAGGTGCTCCCTACTCGTTTCCATTCGGAGGACAGAGAGCTTCTGGAGACTCTGGCCAGCCAGTTGTCCGTGGCTCTCAAGAACTCGTTTCTCTACAAAGAGACCATTGAAAAGAAACTCATGGAGGAGGAGCTGATGTTTGCGCGAAGAATCCAGGCCCTCTTCCTTCCGCGGGAGTTTCCCAGGCTGGCCAACCTCGACGTGTACGGCAAGAACGTCCCGAGCAGATATGTCGCCGGAGACTATTTCGACATCATTCCCCTGGACGGGCAGAGGTTTCTGATCGCCATAGGAGACGTTGCCGGCAAGGGTGTACCGGCCGCACTTCTCATGGCGATGCTTCAGGCCTCCCTAAGGACGCAGTGCATGGAGGCGAAGACCATCAAGCAGATGGTGACGACGCTCAATTCCCTTGTGTACGAGATGACGAGCCCGGAGCAATTCGCGACGTTCTTCCTCGGCATGTTCGATGCGGCTGCGATGACGTTGTCGTACTGTAACGCCGGGCACTGCTACCCGCTTGTGTCCGGGAGCGACGGTATTCGATACCTTGAGCAGGGTGACCTCGTTCTCGGCGTGCTGCGCGACGCCGTTTTTAACGAACACATGGTGAGGTTCTCACGCAGACAGCTTCTTCTGCTGTACACCGACGGAGTTACTGAGGCGTCGAGGGGTCCCGATGATGAATTCGGCGTTCAGAGACTGCTCGACGTCGTTCGCTCGTACCCGTCTACGTTCAGCGCGGAGGAGGTCGTCTGCGCGGTGGAGAAGGCGGTCGTGGAGTATACCGGCAATCCCGAACCTTCGGACGACATGACGATGCTGGCTCTGAGGGTGCTTGGCTGACCCGGCGGCCGCCGTTGCGTGGATAGAATCAACGACGTTCGTGCCGGAGTGACGACGAGTCTCCGTGTTCCACGACCGGCAATGCCTTGACAATGGGGCGGTTGGGCCTTAGAATTCAAGTAAGACCTGTGGCCCTAGACATAAGAAAGCTTCCTACCGGGGCGTCGGGTGGGGGAGGTCTTCAAAATGAGACTCTTGCGTGTCCCAGTCCTGACCCTCGTTTTCCTCGTTGTTGCCTCGGAATCCAATCTCTGTGCAGGCTGGCAGCCGGACAGGCGCATCACGTCAAATCCAGGCAGGTCAGGACTCTCCTCCGGTAACGCGCACTGCATCGCCGCGGATTCGGCCGGGACGGTGCACATCGTCTGGCACGACGACACGTCCGGAAACTACGAAATCTACCACATCACGTTTGACTCCCTTTCGATACTCCAGGCGCAGCCCAGGAGACTCACCTGGAACTCCGGCAAGTCTGCCAATCCGTCCCTCGCGCTGCTTCCTGACTCGAGCGTGTTTGTGGTCTGGGCAGACGACTCCGAAACCGGATTCTCCTCGATCGCGTTCGCCAGGTTTTATCCGTGGGCTGACACTCTTGCAGATTCCGGCCTTGTGAGCCAAGGTCTTTCCGACTGCGCGGGTTCCTCCTGCGCAGTGGACGGCGCCGGGGCGGTTCACATCGTGTGGGCTCAAATCACCGGCCAGGCTTTCGATATCTTCTACCGGAAGTGGGACAACGGATGGGTCGCCGCACCCGTTAATCTCAGCTCGAACGGGGGGAGCTCGGTGAGCGGGTCGGTGGCGGCGGACGGTCTGGGAAACGTGCACGTGGTCTGGGCCGACAACATGCCCGGCAACTACGAAGTCCTGTATCGGCGCTATTCGGAGGCGAGCGGTTGGGAGGCCGTCTACCAGGTCAGCAGTAGCCGTGTGATAGCGTGGAGTCCCTGCGTGGCCGCCGACAGGGAGGGCTACGTCTATGCAGTCTGGTCGGACCGCAAGGACCAGAACTTCGAAGTCTACTTCAGACGTAGGATACCGGGAGCCGGCTGGGGGGCGCCGAAGCGGCTCACGTACAACGGTGCCATCTCTGCCAATCCGAATGCGGTCGTGGACCATGACGGTAACCTTCACATTCTTTGGGAGGACTTCAGAGACGGAAATGACGAGCTCTACTACAGGCGTATTTCCTCGATTGACGGTCCGGGTTGGGATCCGATCGACACCAGGCTGACTCGAGACGTCGCCACATCGTGGGACGGCACGATCGCGGTGGACTGCCTGGGGAATCTGCACGTGGTGTGGTCCGATAACAGGACCGGCAATTTTGACATATACTACAAATTCGGAATCAAGCCCGTGCCGGTGAGTGTGGACATTCTGCGATTCGAGGCGGCGTCGAGGCGCGACGGCGTGTTTCTGACGTGGGACTTCGTGTCCGACGAGGGGACGGGACCTCTCTTCAACGTGTACAGGAGGGCCGGGAATGACGGCTCTCTGATCAGGATCACGGATGTGCCGCTCTGCGGCGTTACGGAGTTTCTCGATTCCGGGGCACTTCCGGGCACGACCTACGAGTATTTCCTCGGCATCTGGCAGGGGGAGGGGACCCCCGACAGGCTGTTCGGTTCGGTGACCGTCCTTTTCGCGCCGCAGGAGTCGCCCGGCCCGACTCCCCTGGCCGTTTGGCCGAATCCTTCGTCCGGAACACTCAACGTCGCCTTCTCTCTTGGCGTCCCGCGGGCCGGGTTCAGAGTGACGCTGTTCGACGTTTCAGGTCGATTCGTGGCCGAGATGGCCTCGGGAATCGGTGCGGACGGCGTGACGACGACTCGATGGGACGGAAGGAGCCTGCCCATTCAGAAGCTCTGCTCGGGCGTCTATATCGTCGCGCTCGAAGCCGAGGGCAGGCGAACGGAACGCAAAGTCGTGATATTGAGATAGGATTTGCATCGTGCAGTGGGTGATTGGAGCCGCGAGAAAGATGATTTCGGCAGGAGAGAAAAGGTCTGAGGCCGGGTTGTCGGTGAGTAGGGTTTCAGGAGCGGCCGGCCTGAGCTCTCGAGGTGCGACCGTTGTGAAGGCGAGCCGGCACATGGCGGCTCTCCTGGTTTTCCTTGTTGCCTTCGTTGCGAGCTGTCCCGTGAGCGGAGTGCCCGTGAGGCCGGACCTTCTCGAGCGACTCAGAGAGGAAGGGAGACTCGAGGAGTTCCTGGAACGAACTGTGGAGCTCGAGCTCGATGCTTGCCGGCGCGGTCTGGATGCACCGCCGTCGGCAGGGCCCCTGTTTCAAGAGGGGCTTCCGGTTCAGTCCGTATTGCCTTCCAGGATGAATGCCATCGTCCTCCTCGTGGATTTCAACGACAACGAAGCCGATACGCTGAGCTTTCCTCCGTCCTCTTACCTGGATCTGCTCTTCAGCATGGGCGCGAACCCCAACGGAAGCCTGAGAGAGTACTACCTCGAGAACTCGTTCGACAGGCTGGACGTCGGCGGAGCAGTGACGCGCTGGTACAGGCTGCCGCAGTTGTACAGCTACTACGTGGCCGGCAGACGCGGAATCGGCCCCTATCCACGCAACTGTCAGAAGATGGTGGAAGACGCGATAGCGATTGCAGACTGGGACGTCAACTTCGCGAATTTCGACAACGACGGCCCGGACGGCATTCCCGACTCGGGTGACGACGACGGGTACGTCGACGCCCTCTTCGTCGTTCACGCAGGCCCCGGGTTCGAAGAGACCCTCGATACAAACGACGTGCACTCTCACTCCTGGAGTATCTTCCGTGACGTCACGTTGGACGGCGTCAAGGTTCGGTCGTATGCCATGCAGCCCGAGAACGGCAAGGTGGGCGTTTTCTGCCACGAATTCGGCCACATTCTTGGCCTCCTGGATCTGTACGACCGAGACTACAGCTCAAGGGGTCTCGGCTACTGGTCGCTCATGGCATACGGCTCGTGGATGGGTTGGGGGGTGAGACCCGGGCATCTCGACGCGTGGAGCAAGATAAGGGCCGGATTCTGCAATCCGGTCGTCCCCTCTGCGAACGTCGAAAACGTGTCGTTTCCTCCCGTCGAACTCGAGCCGGTCATATACAAGCTCTGGGACTCCGGAGCCGCCGGGGATGAGTATTTCCTTGTGGAGAGGAGGAAAAGGATCGGCTTTGACGAGCTTCTTCCCGGTGAGGGAATGCTCATCTACCACGTCGATGAGGCGGCGGGCAGTAACGACAACGCCTTTCATTACAGGGTGGCCCTCGAACAGGCCGACGGTTGCTGGCACCTTGAGAACAACTTCAACGTCGGAGACGCCGGAGACCCATACCCGGGCGCGTCGTGGAATCACGTCTTCGGCTACGAGACCGTGCCGGGTAGCATGGGTTACGGAGGGATTGACTCTCGAGTCAGAGTGTTTGGTATCACAGAAATAGATACGGAACTGACCGCGGACATTTGGGTCCAGCAGGGCCCCAATCTCTTCATGAGCAGATTCGTCATCGTTGACACTCTCGGCAACAACGACGGCAATCCGGACGTCGGAGAGACGGTCTCGCTCAACCTGTATTTGACGAACATAGGAAGCGAGGCGCCAGGCGTGATGGCGGCTCTCGTGCCCCGCGATCCCTGCGTGAGCATGCTCAATTCGCTCGCCGGCTTCGGCACGATGAGACCCCACACCGAGCGCGTCTCCAGCCCCCCGTTCGTCTTCACGGTTTGCGACACGATTTCGCGGGATCCCTGCGGCGTCTGGTTTGATCTCTACGTGGTGTCCGGCGACGGCTACGAGAGACGGGACAGTGTTCTGGTCGGAGTGGGCAACCTGTTGGGTTTCGCGGACGACGCGGAGGTCCCTGGAGTCTGGGAACACTATTCGGCGAGAGTGGGCTGGAATGACGAGTGGCATCTGAGCACAAGAAGACGCTTCGAGGGGGAATCCAGCTGGGTGTGCGCCAGGAATGATTCGGCAGCCTACCTCAGCAGGGACGATGCCGTTCTTGTGACGCCGGTCATACTGCTGGGAGAGGAGCCGAGGTTTCTTTTCTACTATTGGATCGACGCTCAGGCGGATACCGGCGGAGCCTTCGACGGGGGAACCGTCGAAATATCCGCCAACGGTTCTGCGTGGCAGTCGGTTGCGCCTGTGGGAGGCTATCCGTATCTACTGAGGCCCGGCCAGGACTCTCCTCTCGGCGGCGTGGGAGTCTTCTCCGGGCCCGGCACAGATTGGAAGAGGGTGGAATTCAACCTCGCCGCCTACGCCCGCTCTGCCGTCAGGCTGAGATTCAGGTTCTTCAGCAACCCCGACTCGATAGTGGGTGAAGGTTGGTACGTCGACTCCATGACGGTGATTACGTCGCAGACCCCCGTCTGGATCTGCTGCGCCGATGCGAGTGAGAAAGACGGCTGCATTGAGCTGTCGTGGAAAGCGATGAGAGAGCTCAGAGGCGCTGCGTTTTCCGTGTGGAGGTCTCCCGGACCGGAGGGTGAACCCGGGCTCCACCTGGTGAGCCGGGAGCCC
>JAZDPI010000269.1:0-2747 GCA_043797775.1 Candidatus Eiseniibacteriota bacterium | reverse complement strand
CGTCAGACAACAGGAGGCGTGTTCCCGAGAATGACTCAAGTCAATTCCCCGCAATCAGTTGCGGATTCCCGAGGGCACCCGGAATCCACGGGATTGGCAGCCTTGCGCCTCCTTTGCAGGCGAGCTTTTTCAGCCGCAAGGCGTAGAATCCCGGTGGCCAGGATCTCCACTACCTTCGCCCGCCGCTCCTCGGCCGTCAGTGTTTCTCGAATCCGCAAGGTCATCTCCTTCGAGGAAAGCTCTCCAAAGGGGAATGTGGGTTTACAGGGCCAAGGGGACAAAAAAGATGATGAAAATCGCTGAATGCGAGCTCGGAAAAAGGTTGACGCCCTAACATGCGTTAGGTATGCTGACGTCTCTTGTCCCTGATCTCACACCGGAAGGCCTGGCAACCGACCTCCGGTGGCGAACGTCCGGGGCCGGGGAGGAAGAAAGATGCAAGAAACAAAGGACCTCAGCCCGCGCCAGCGGGAGACCCTGGAATGGGTGAAGAAGTTCATCCAGGAGCATGAGATGCCGCCGACCGTACGCGAGATCGGCGATGCGTTCGGCATTAAAAGCTCCAGTGTTTTCGACCTGCTCAAGGCGCTGGAGAGGAAGGGGTACGTCCGGCGGGGTGACCTCGGAGCCCGATCCCTCATCATCGAGAAGCAGGGCTCGGATGAGAGCGAAGGATGCGTCGAGGTCCCTGTCGTTGGCCGCATCCCGGCAGGCCAACCCGTTGAGGCCATCGAGGGCGACCTCGGAAGCGTTCCCGTGCGGAAAGCCGACCTCCGGGGTGGCGCCGCCTTCGCCCTGAGGGTGGAAGGCCGCAGCATGGTCGACGCAGGCATCCTCGACGGCGACTACGTCATCGTGCGGCAGCAGAGGACGGCAGACGATGGCGACATAGTGGTGGCCTTGATCGAGGACCAGGCCACGCTGAAGCGCTTCCGCAGGCAGAAAGGCCGCGTCCGGCTTGACCCCGCCAACCGGGAAATGAAACCCATCTTCGTCTCCTCCGGCGAGTTCAAGATCCAAGGGAAGATCGTTGCGGTCCATCGAATGATGTGACGAGCCTTGGGGGGTGAGAGACATGGATTCTATCAAGCTGCTCGAAGCACCTGAGTACACTGAGAAGGAGCGCGAAGCCTTGGTCGACTTCGTGCTCGCCCTGAAGAAGTCGCACATCAAGGACTTCCTGAAGAAGGCTGAATTGCGCAGGACCGGCACGAAGCCTGACTTGCGTGGAAGAATCCAGGATGCCCTTGACGCAGGCACTCTCACCTACGAAAAGATTGTGGAGTTCCTTGATTCCGTTGCTCCTTGGGGAAAGCAGCACGTCTTTCTATACCGTGGACCACTCTCCGACTTCGGGTCGTGGAAGGATCCTGAATCGCTCCTTCAACGCCTGAAGGAACACCGGCTGGGGAGGCTGTTCAACGCTCGGCTTCCGCTGATCCTCCCTGAACAGCTCACACTGTCGTCAGTAACGCATGCGGACGGGAAGTTGCGGGTCTCAGCCATTCAGAAACGGGAATACGCCGAACGAACCGAAGAGTACGACAAGGAAGAAAAGACGGAGGACGGCGAGAAGGTTGATCTCAGGGCTTACGTGTGTCATCTGACTCGTGCGATAGTAGCCTTCGAGTGGGACTTGATTGCGAACGTCGCAATGCTCCAGATCACACAACTTCAGAGCGACGGGGACTACGAAGAGGTCGAGGGGGAGTTCACCAAGCTTATCAGCCCCTGGCTGGACTTCAAACACTTCACCGCAATCGACCTCCGTCCGGTAATCCGCAAGCTTCATGAAATCGAGGACAGTGGGCAACCGGAGGCTCGTTCCCACGGATATCAGTACCGCTCCCCGCAAGGCAGGCGCGTTTCAGCCCAAAGTCCCAGCCCCCGAGATTCCGTGCGGGGCGAGGACTACATCGACAAGGCAATGGCTAGCGTCAGGAAGAACGGGGTGGGGCATATCGGCAACTTCTACTGGTTGGGCGGGGTCAAGCCTGGGCCCGTCGAGAACCCTTTGAATGGCGAGGTACACGTCATCATCGTGGCGGCGAACTCCCGGGTCAACTTCCCCACACCTAACACCGAGGAAAGGGTGCGGTATGTTCTACACAGAATCCGAACGCTTAGCTGAACGGCATCCCGACCTCGCCGTTGTCCTGGAGCGGCTCGATTCGCAGTTCCAGAAGATGCGGACTGCCGAGGTTATCCGCCCAGACGACCTCGCCAGTTTCATGGGGATTGACCCCAACCAGATGCGCTCCGCGCTCAATCTGTTCGCACAGGAGGGCGTGCTCCGCCGGGAAGAGATGGTCGAGTGTCGATACTGCCAGATGCCCGTGCTTCGGCAAGACTACGTCGCCGAGATGGAGGAGGAAGGTGAGTACTCGTGCACGAGCTGCGATCGACCTCTAACGGAAAAGGCCATCAAGAACACCGTCACCTACCGAAGCGGCGAGAAATGGAAGGCAGGGCACCCGCCGCAGGAAGTCGAGCAGGAGGCAACCCCGCTACAGCCGAAGCCGCTCACGGAAGACGCCTATTACACACAAGAGGACCTGGCCATGAAGTTCGGCGTCGGCAAAGAGGCTCTTCGGAAGAGACTGGCCCGATACCGCTTCTCGAACATGGGAGAGGGTTGGAAGGAGAAGACTGACCGCTGCCCGAGAGAATCCAAGTACCTGTACAAACTCAGTTTCGTGCGGCACATCATCGAGGAGCTCCAAGCGTCCAGCCAACGTCCAGCGAAA
>JAZDPI010000267.1:0-10177 GCA_043797775.1 Candidatus Eiseniibacteriota bacterium | reverse complement strand
CGGCTCCCTCTTCCTGCATGGCACGGAAACGAGCCACTCGTTCCCCCGGTAGGTAACAACATACGTCTGACCACTGAACTTCACCGAGAACGTGTCGCTCTCCGGAAATTGCCTGTAAAAATCAGCCATCAACTGTCTGGACTGCTCGCAGGTGCCGCCAGCCTCAATCAAAGCCATAGCACTCTGAGCCGGTGTCCTAATCACCCAGTCGAAGAAATCTCTCTCGCGATCGGGCTTCGGCGGAGGCACGAATGGCTCCTCCGGTGGCTCGTATACCTTCCCCTGAACAAGAACACTGGTGTCAGTCAAGGTCATTGTGTACACACTGTCCACGGGGTAAACATACTGGCCGTGGACAAGAATGAATGGTGCCGAGCTCTTGATGTTGACCGTTTCATCTGCCAACGCCGGCGCCGCCAGAGAACACAGACACAGTAACATCAAGATGAGCGTAGAGATCTTCATGGCATCCTCCTTCCCTCGAAATACATGTTGGCTTCAGGCCAAGATCCAGTACAGAGGTCATCGGGCGTAAGATTCACCTGCTCCAACTGACCCGCCCCCAAGCAGGAAAACGATCCACTATACAATTCGAATTGATGTGTATGAAATTGGCCCTAGCTGTCAATATTTGCGCTATCAGCACTGCGCCAATCTGTCAAGATAGTAGTGAGCCCGAAACCGCATGTTATGTCCCGTACTGGATGCGACGAGGCGGGGGAAGTGGCAGTTTGTGCCTCGAGATGCTTCGGGTCGTACTCGACGTCATTTGTCCCGGGCGGCCACCTAGAACCTCGCCGGCGCGCGGCGGCCCCGCCGAATCTGCGTTTCCCAGCGCACCTTTCGCAGGAAGCGCTTGAGCACTATGAGCGCCTGCCTCGGGAGCAAATCCGACAGCAAGAGGGCGTCCAACCTCGCGACCACGGCGTTCCGCAACGCAGGGGGGAGGTTCTGTGCGGCCTGGTACGACCTGACCAGCCTCTTGTAGTAGCGGTGGATGAACATGACGTCCGCCTCAGTGATTCCCGGCTGGTCTATCATCACGCCGTCGTCGTTGTTCAGGAAATGACGGTCCGTGAGAAATCCGAAGGACCTTGCGATCTCGTAGGCGTGAGTCGCCGGAAAGGGATAGAAGATGAACGGCGTGGCGATCTCCGGCTTGAGGGTGGCGACGAACTTGACCGTTTCGAGAAGAGTCTTTCTCGTTTCGAAAGGGCTTCCCAGGGGCGGCGTAAAGGCGCGAGAAGTGGTCGAGCCGCAGATCAATCGGCGCCGGCAGGTTCGGCGCGCTTTTCCCTCGCTGTAGCCTCGGCTACATAACCCTCGGCGCTGCGGTAGAAGCGCGGGCGGGCATTTCTTTCTGCTAAGGAAGGACCGGCCGGAGAAGCACGCGGCTCAGGCAGTAGGCGATGTTCGAGGTCACGTCGGGCTTGGAGTTCAATACGAAGAGCCTCTCCCCGACCCTGAAGAGCTCGGCTTTCATCCGTTCGACCTTCACGCGCTTCCGCGGCCACCTCTTCTCCAGCTCTTCCTCGAACATCACGACTATCTTGTCCTTCATCCGAAGTCTGGTGTCCTCGAGAAAGAGGGCAACGTCAGGCTTTAGTTCAAGCACGCGGTCGAAGAAGGCAGAAATCTCGCGTTGCTCCACATGCTTCGGAGGCGACGACTTGGTCTCCACGTAGACGAAGCGACCATCCACGAGAGCCACGACGTCCAGGTCTCCCCCGCTCTGCAATTCCTTCAATTTCACGCCCCACTGCGACGGGCAGAGAAACTCCCGTGCGAAGATGCCGGACACGTACCACTCGAACGTGTCTCCGAAGCTGTAAACCGTCGGTGAGGCGAGCTTGAACCGCCTGCCGACCTTGACCAGGACGCCGTGGGAGACGAGGAAGTCGGTGTAGCGCCGCACTGTCTCTGCCGAGGAGTAGCGACCTACCTGTCCGGTCGTGAAGGGACTCTTCTGCTTTATCACGTCCCGAAGGAAGAGCCGAAACGAGTACTTGTGAAGCAGCCTGTAGATCTCATCCCCGTCGTCGGACGAGGCGTCGAGCGGAAGGACGAGCTTGCCGGCAGGGCTTCCGTTCAAATATGTGAAGCCCCTCCTTCTGAACATGGCCGCAATCTCACCGGAGAAGTCGACCGGCGAAGAACGCCGCGCGAGCGTGAGCCTCCGCCTCTTGGCCCCGGCCGGCCGGTCTGCGTGTTCGCCGGGAAGCCTCCGTGCGCTGAGACGCCGCTTGTCCAGTTCTCTTCCCACAGGGCCCCCCCCTGCTCACGTCGCGAATTTCACCGTCATGACGTCGCCGTCGCAGACCTCGTAGGTCTTGCCTTCGGTTCTGAGCGCGCCCCTCTCCCTTGCGGCGGCGATGCTGCCGCACGCCACGAGATCGACGAAGGAAGCGACCTCGGCCCTTATAAAGCCCCGTTCAAGGTCCGTGTGTATCTCTCCCGCGGCCTTCGCCGCACCGGTTCCCTTTCTGACCGGCCAGGCGGACAGCTCGGAGTGGACCGTAGTGTAGAACGTTATCAGACCGAGGAGCTCGTACGAGGCCCGTATGACTCTGAGCGAGGCGGGCTCTGCGAGACCGGCGATCTCCATCAGCTCCGCGACGTCCTCCTGCGGGGCCTGGCCGATTTCCATCTCGAGCTTCCCGCACACGGACACGATTCCCCTCCTTTCACCACTCCAGGTCTTCGCGATTTGGCCGGCGCACGCGCAGTCCGCGTCCTCTCCCTCGTTCACGACGACGAGCACCGGCTTGAAGGAGAGAAACTGGAATCCCCTTATGATCCTCTCCTCGTCCGCCGTGAACTCCACCTCCCGAAGCGGCTTCTCCGCCAGAAGGGACTCCCTGCACTTCTCCAGCGCCTCGGTTTCGCCCTTCTCTTCCGGCTTCTTGCCCACGGAGGCCTGCTTCACCACTTTCTCCAGCCGCCTCTCCACGGCAAGAAGATCGGCGATGACGAACTCCTCTTCAAGTGCCACGACGTCCCTTGCGGCGTCGACTGACCCCAGGGAACGCGGCACGCACTCGTCACGAAAAGCCCTGGCCACGTGCAGCAGCGCGTCTGCCTGGCGCACGGGAGCAAGAAACTGAACGGCCGAATCGGTTTGCCTGGCAGAACCTCTCTCCACGCCTGCAACGTCCACATACTCTATCTTGGCTCTGTTGATCTTCTTCGGCGCGAGGATGCCCTCTAGGATTCGGACGCGTTCGTCCGGCACTTCGGTAACGCAGAGGTGCACTTCTTCTCGACCGGCCGAGAAGCATCCCGTCCGCACTGCTCCGTGCGTCAGGGCATTGAAGACGGTGGTCTTTCCGCTGAGGGGGAAACCAACGATCCCTACTCTCAATGCGAGCACCCTCCGACACCATAATTGATATTTCTGCTGAAGCCATAACTGCCTGCTTTACAGCTCATTATGGTGATCTCCTCGTACACAACATTAAGTCTGCGACCGGGCGCCTCTTCTGCTCTCGTCCGGCGCCGGACGGCAGCCCGAGGCGCCCACGCCAGTCGTTCCAGAGCCGGCGCGGCGTCACTCCTTCTGCTCGACCGGCTCCCACACACCAAACGCTTCCTCTTTCACTTCTACCCGTCCCTTGAACGAATAGCGCGAATTGTGATTGTAGCTCCAGCCCAGGTACTCCGAATCCCCTCCACCGTGCGTCGTTATGAAGTACCTGCCGGGCAGCGAGCCGAAAGCCTTGGCCTGCTCTGATGGAAGCGGCCTGTCTCCGCCGCTCGGATCCACGGGAATCCAGCCGTACCCGGGAAGGTAAACCTCGCACCACCTGTGATACACCTCGTCTATCGAGGCATCGTCGCCTCTGACGGCTATGCTGCCCTCGTACCTGGCAGGCAGCCCTACGGCCCTGCACAGGGCGATGTACAGAAACGAGTACTCCGAGCAGGAACCGGTTCCACGCTTTATCAGAGTCTCCGCAATGTCCCATCCGCCCACTCGCTTGTATTCAACGTGATCCTGGACCCACTTGCAGATCTTTCTGGCCATCCAGTACGGGTTCTTCTCGTCCCCGACGATTTTCCTGGCCGTCTCGCTTATGAGAGGCTGAGTGATTCTGTAACGGCTTTCGTCGGAGGTGTAGGCCTTCCGAACGGCCGGGGGGATGTCCCCGAGCTTGCCCACTCTGTGCGGGAATATGGAGAACCTCCTATTCCCTATGACGGCGCGGGCGGTGTAAGCGGCCTGTCTCGTTTCTCCGGGACCGACGCCTCTGAACTCGAAGATCGCAACTTTCTGGCCCCACTTGTCGGTCGCGAACCTGGTCGGCTCCGGCTCGAACGTCATGGGTCTCACCAGAACCTGTCCGGGTATCGAGTCCTCGGCCACGGCAAGAAGCACGTCGAGAGAAGTGAGAGTGCCCGGGCCCAGATTGGTGATTCTGTGCATAAAGGTGACTTCCCTTTCCCTGGAGTCGGTAGTGTACACGCGCTCACCGTCGTCGTAATTGAGCCTGTAGAGAGTGTCGTTCTGGAAGTCCACGTTCCAGAGCCACTTGCCGTCAAAGGCCAGGCCCGACGGATAGGGGCCCGGAGAGTCCGCCACGATGATGACCGTTCCGTCCTCGGCGCTCAGCATGTAGAGTTCGTCCCTCGTTCTGTCGGCCGCCCAGAGATACCTTCCGTCCCAGGCCATGGCTTCGATCTGCGGAGACGGAGACGGGAAGTAATCGATCGTCGTGCCGTCGGAGGGGTCGAGCTTGTAAATCATGGCCGTTCCCCTGTCGGCCAGCCACAGGTTCTTGCCGTCCCACGCCAGAGCTGAAGGAGAGGACTCGGGACCCGGGAACGTCGTGACGACCTCACCCGACTCCGGGTCGAACTTGTAGATCAGCGGGCCCGCACCGCTGCAGACGAAGAAGAACCCGTCTGCATAGACGATGTCTTCAGGATTGCCGCAGGGCAGCTCCAGAGAACCAACGGGCTTACCGCTCCCCGGCTCCACCTCGAATGCCTTCGCCTCCATCCAATCACAAATCCACAGATGTTTGCCGTCCCACGTTAAACCGGTGGCGTAGCGCGAGGGAGAATCGAAGTCCCGAGACACCTCCCCCGTGTATGCGTACGAGACGCACTGCGCCAGCACACCGGCAAGAGACAGAGCCACGACCAGAACAAGACGTCCACGAATCCGTCCTTCCATCTTCACCCTCCTTAAGCCCAAAAAGAGAAGAGGCGGCCAAGGCCGCCCCGATGTGACCCGTGCTGGAATCGAACCAGCGACTCCCTGCTTAAAAGGCAGGTGCTCTACCGACTGAGCTAACGGGCCTTTCATTCGCGCTTCCTCCAGCTACTCCGCACAATTTGCGCTGCACGACCGCATACTGGATCAGGCGAAGAATACCATTTCATCCCTGCGGGAGCCAACTGAAATACCTGCCACCTTCACGCCTACCAGCTCCCGAATCCTCTCCACGTACCTGAGTGCCTTCTCGGGCAGTTCGGCCTTGCGCCTGACGTCCTTGAGCGCACAGTTCCAGCCGGGGAGAGTTTCGTACACGGGCTCCACCCTGAACATGGCCTCAAGACTGGCCGGGAAGCCTTCGAGGGGCAGACCCTGGTAGTCGTACCCCGTGCATATCTTGAGTTCCGGGCTTTCGTCCAGAACGTCCAATTTCGTGAGATACATCTTCGAGACGCCGTTCACTCGCGCCGCGTAGCGAGCCACAACGGCGTCGAACCAGCCGCACCTGCGGGGCCTTCCCGTCGTGGCCCCGTACTCGGCGCCCGCGTCGCGCAGCGCGGCGGAAGCGTCCTCGGACAGCTCCGTCGGAAGAGGACCGTTCCCGACTCTGGTCGTGTAGGCCTTGGCAACCCCGACGACCTCGTCGATCCGCGTCGGGCCTACCCCGGTGCCGGTACAGGCCCCACCCGCAGTTGCACTCGAGGACGAAACGTACGGATAGCTTCCGTGATCCACGTCGAGAAGAGCGCCCTGGGCCCCCTCGAAAAGAACGTGCCTGCCGTCGTCCAACGCTCGATTGATGATGCCGGAAACGTCGGCTGCCATGGGCCTCAGCCTCTCCCCAAACTCGAGGTACCTGTTCAAGACATCCGAGGGTTCCTCGAAAAAATAGTCCGTCTCACGCTCCCGGGAAGCCGGCCCGTGCTGCGGAGCAGAAAGAGTGACGGAGCTCAGTCCCTCCCTCTCAGCGACCTGGCTCGCAAACGCCGCCGTCTGCTCCGAGAGCACCAGTATCTTGTCCCGCAGTACCCTCGGATCCAGCAGATCGCAAACCCGGACACCGACTCTCGAGACCTTGTCTCTGTATGCCGGGCCTATGCCCCTCCCGGCGGTCCCTATCCTCCTGTCTCCAAGAAACTCCTCAAACAGTCGTTCCGTAAGTCTGTGATAGGGCAGTATCACGTGGGCCGAAAGACTCACGTGCAACCTCCCCTCCACCTGCACACCGTCAGTCTCGAGCTGCGAGATTTCTCGAAAGAGAGCCTCCGGATCGATGACGACCCCGTTGCCGAGAATGCAAACCTTGTCGGGCCTGAGGATGCCGCTGGGGACGAGATGGAGAATGAAGGTCTTGTTGCCGACGACGACCGTGTGGCCCGCGTTCGCGCCGCCCTGGTAGCGCACGATGAAGTCGGCTCTGTCCGACAGAGCGTCAACGATCTTGCCTTTCCCTTCGTCTCCCCATTGCATCCCAACGACTACTTGTGAAGGCACGGAAAACTCCTTTCGTCCTGACACGGCGCGTGGAGGGGGCAGAGGTCTCGGCTGTCGGGGCAGGGTCGCTCAGCAGACGAAACCAAGAAAGCGGCTCGAGTCAAAGGAGGGCCGACTCAGTGTGTCGGGAAGACCCCGTCTTGTCGCGTGTCTTTCGCGGGGTAGACCCTTCCCGTTTCCTCAACGTCGAAAGCGTGCCGGAGCACGTCGTCCATCGTCTCGACGGCTATGATTGTGAGACTGTTGCGGATCTCTGCGGGCAATTCCTTTATCTCGCGCTCGTTCATCTTCGGGATGAGCACCGTCGTGATTCCGGCACGTTTTGCCGCCACCAGCTTCTCGTTCAGTCCTCCGATGGGAAGCACGTTGCCCCTCAGCGTGATTTCGCCGGTCATGGCCACATCCTTGAGCGTGGGAACGCCCGTAAGTGCGGACACAAGAGCGACGGCCATCGTTATGCCTGCGGACGGTCCGTCCTTCGGCATGGCACCCTCGGGCACATGAACGTGCAAGTCAACTTCCTTGTAGAACCCCCTGTCCAGGCCCAGAACAGAAGCCCTGGAGCGGGCGTAGCTCAAAGCCGCCTGGCCGCTCTCCCTCATTATCTCGCCCAGCTTGCCCGTCAGAAGAAGGTCTCCCCTTCCAGGAAGCACACTCACTTCCACGGTAAGCACGTCTCCCCCGAACTCGGTCCAGGCCAGGCCCGTGGCAATGCCCGTCCTGGCAAGCTGTTCGACAGGGCTGTCCATGAACTTCGGCACGCCCAGGTACTGCTGGAGCGTCTTCTTCGTGATCGCGATCGGGCGCTTGGCCGCTCCAGCGGCCTTGCGCTTGGCGACCTTTCTGCACACGGAAGCGATCTCCCGCTCCAGGTTTCTTACCCCGGACTCGCGCGTGTACTCGTTTGTCATCGCACGAAGGGCCTCCGTCGTGAAACGGACGTCCCCGTCACCCAGCCCGTTCGCCTTGAGCTGTTTCGAAACAAGGAAGTTCTTCGCAATCGCCACCTTCTCGTATTCGAGATAACCCGGCAGCCTCAGGATTTCCATCCTGTCCTGGAGCGCGGGCGGAATCGAGTGCAGCACGTTCGCAGTGGTGATGAACATCACCTGGGAAAGGTCGAACTCCACCTCGAGGTAGTGATCGGTAAACGTACTGTTCTGTTCAGGATCCAGGACCTCCAGAAGAGCCGACGCAGGATCACCCCTGAAATCGATACCGAGCTTGTCCACCTCGTCCAGGAGAAAGACGGGGTTCACTGATCCGGCCTTTCGCAGCGACTGAAGGATGCGGCCGGGCAGAGAGCCGATGTACGTCCGCCTGTGGCCTCGAATCTCGGCCTCGTCTCTCACGCCGCCGAGAGACATCCTCACAAATTTCCTTCCCAGAGCCCTGGCGATCGATTTGCCGAGCGAGGTCTTGCCCACACCGGGAGGGCCAACGAAGCAGATGATGGGCCCCTTGAGGGAGCCGGTGAGCTTCAGCACCGAGATGTACTCCAGTATCCGCTCCTTGATCTTCTGAAGCCCATAGTGGTCCTCGTTCAGAACCTTCTCCACGGCGTCGATGTCGAGATTGTCGTCGGTCCTCTTCGTCCATGGGAGCGAGACCAACCAGTCGATGTAGTTGCGCACGACCGTGGCCTCGGGAGACATGAAAGACATCTTGCTGAGTCTGTCCAGCTCCTTCATGGCCTTCTCGTGGACTTCCTTCGGCATCTTGGACTTCTTTATCTGCTGGGCAAGCTCTTCCAGCTCGTTCGAGAACTCGTTCTGATAACCGAGCTCTTTCCGTATGGCCTTGAGCTGTTCGTTGAGATAGAACTCCTTCTGGTTCTTGTGCACCTGGCTTCGAACCTGTCCCTCTATCTTGCGCTCGAGCTTGAGGATCTCCACCTCGGAAACGAGCGTCCGGCAGAGGGCTCGGAGCCTCTCGGCCACGTCCTCGATCTCCAGCACTTCCTGCTTCGCACTCACCTTGAGAAAGAGATGAGCTCCAATCGTGTGACTCAAACAGGTCGCGTCGTTCATGTTGCTCACTGTCATGAAGACTTCGTCGGGTATGCGCTTGCTGAGCCTCACGTACTCGCCGAAATAGCTCACGACGCTCCGCATCAACGCCTCGAGCTGCGCCGAAGCGGGGCTTTCTTCCTTCATCAGGGCGATGTTCGCGTAGTAGATGTCTTTGCCTATGTGGAATCGGCGGACCCTGGCGCGACAGATTCCCTCGACGAGCACCCTCATGGTGCCGTTCGGGTGCCTCGAGAGTTGAAGGACCCTGACGACCGTACCGACCTTGTACAGTTCGTCCCTGGAGGGATCGGCAATCTCGGGCCTCTTCTGCGTCACCACAAATATCATTCTGTCGTTCGCGACGGCCTCCTCTATCGCGTTGACGGAGGGAACCCTTCCCACCAGCAGAGGTATGGTCATGTACGGGAAGATTACGACGTCCCTGAGCGGCAGGAGCGGCAGCTTGTCGTCTATCTCGAATATCTCGTCTCCGCGCTTTATCACGAGCATGATCTGATTCTCAGAACTCCTTCTCTAGAAAGCGTGTGCCTAGGCTTCCTTCCGTCTTCTCTCACCCCTGAACGTCAGGAGCGCGGGTGTCTTGTGCAGAACGGTCTCCTTGGTGATGGTGCATCCGACAACGTCGTTTCTCGACGGCAAGTCGTACATCACGTCCAGCATGGCCTCTTCGAGCACCGCCCTCAGGCCCCTGGCGCCCGTTCCGCGCTTCGTGGCGAGCCTGGCAACGGCATGGAGCGCGTCCTCCGTGAATTCCAGCTTTATTCCCTCCATGTCGAAAAACTTCTGGTACTGCTTGACGAGAGCATTCTTGGGCTTGGTCAAAATGTCTATGAGGATGGGCTCACTCAGCTCGTGGAAGGGGGCGATTATCGGAAGTCGTCCCACGAGCTCCGGAATGAGTCCGTACTTGAGGAGGTCCTCCGGCTCGACCATCGAGAGGATTTCCCCGTAGCTCTTCTGGCTCTTGCTCCTTATCTCGGCTCCGAACCCCATGACCTTGCGCCCAATCCTTTTCTCTATGATCTTCTCGAGGCCTTCAAACGCCCCGCCGCAGATGAACAGTATCTCCGTGGTGTCCACCTCGATGTACTTCTGCTGAGGGTGCTTTCTTCCGCCCTGAGGCGGCACGTTGGCCACGGTGCCCTCGAGAATCTTGAGCAGTGCCTGCTGCACCCCCTCACCCGAAACGTCCCTGGTTATGGAGGGATTGTCGCTCTTCCGGGAAATCTTGTCGATTTCGTCGACGTAGACTATCCCGTGCTGGGCGTTCATTAGGTTAAAATCGGCAGCCTGAAGCAGTCGCACGAGGATATTTTCGACGTCTTCCCCCACGTAGCCCGCCTCTGTCAGGCACGTGGCGTCCACTATAGCAAACGGCACCTTGAGGAAGCGCGCTAGCGTGCGGGCGAGCAGCGTCTTGCCCGTCCCGGTG
>JAZDPI010000228.1:0-5684 GCA_043797775.1 Candidatus Eiseniibacteriota bacterium | reverse complement strand
CGCCGACGGATTCATCTCGAAGTCAAACGTTGTCAGAAATCTCTCCTGGTATTGGGACGGCATCGAGTACCATCCGGCCACCACGACGGCGATCACGACCAGCGTCATAGCGAACTTCTTTCTGCTCGTGGCCCAGATGTAGAGCAGCAGGAACAAAACCGCAAGCATCGCCGCCCTCGACCCGGTGAGAACCACGACCACGCTTCCCGCGACGACAACTCCGAGCCAGGGGAGCATCCAGATAAGCTTCTTGTGTGCCCTGACGACATAGAGTCCCATGCACGCTGCCAGCAGCAGGCTGGCTGCCAGCATGTTCGGGTCGCCCCTGGACATCGAGTCGGTGGTCGCACGGACTATGCCCATCCTCACATAGTCGTAACCCTCGGAGAAATAAAGACGCAGACTCTCCGTGGCCATCCAGGCGTTGCTTATCGCGAAGACCAGGAGAAGGATGAAGAGCCTTCTCGGCGAGCTCACCAGTTGGGACGTGAGAAGGAGCAGAACTCCGAGCTTGAGCAGTTCTATCCAGGCGTTGACGGCGGCCAGCTTCCAGACAGACGTGAAGATCGAAAGGAAGCACACGACGACGAACGCAAAGAACCACGAAGCGATAGGTCTCGACAACGGCAGTATCCGGCGGCTCACGCCCGCCTGAAGGCTCCAGCCGAGCAGGGCCAGGACCGCGCAGAGTCGCTCGACGTGCATCGCTTCCAGCTGCGGGATCCCCTCCTGGGGCCTCACCGTGACGAGAATCATGTAGAGGAGAAAGCCCGGGAAGGGATTGAACAAGAACCACAGAGAGACGTACAGGGCAGCGGTTATCACCGCGACCAGTATGGGTTCGTAGAAAAGCAGGAGAACGCCCGCCGTCACAGGGATCGCGAAGACCCCCAGAATCGTCGTCAGCGTTCTTGTGCTGACCAACGGTTCCTGCGGGACTGCCTCGGGTATCCTGAGCCTTCCGATTTCCGCCAAAGACGACTCGTCCTCACCGGACGCGGTGCGCGACAAAGCTTCGATCTCCCGCGTGTCCCCTGGGGTTCCGTTCTCGGCAGGTTTCTCGTTATCGTTTGTCATGTGTCCTCGCGAGCCGAGCTGCCGAAGACTGCCGCCCTCTGAAGAGCCCTTCCCAGAAACCGGCAAAGAGCCCGGCGTGCAGAGTCAAGAACACCAGAGCCAACGACGAAAAGAGTCTTGCGTCTCTCCTTGAAGACAGTATCAGTGCGGTCACGATAAGCGCCGCAACGTATCCGGACGCAGCGAGCACGAGAAGAAGAAGCGCTCTCCGGGAGAAGAACGAAAGCGCCACGAGCAGCGCAGCAAGCAGCGGCGGCAGCCCTAGCAACAGGGCGCTTCTCGCGGCGTCAAGCCGGTGCTTCATGACGAGTCGGGCACGGCCTCGACCATATCTCATCATCTGCCTGAAGAGCGAACGAAGGTTCTCCCTGGCAACGTAGCGCACGGTCAGAGCCGGACTGGTGTAAGCTCTGAGCCCTGCTTTTTTCGCTCTAAGGTTGAAGTCAACGTCTTCACATGCGTCGAACGTCTCGTCGAAGCCGCCGATTCTCTCGAATACCTTTCGCGTGTAGGCGGCGCCCGAGCTCTCGGGGTCCACGAACCCTTCCTTCTTTGTTGCGAAAATGACTGAGGACGGGTTGTGCCCCAGCCAGGACGATCTCGCGAGAGCTATCGCGCGTTGAACTCTCGTGGCGCGCGTGCCGGGCTCGGCAGGGACGTCAAGGGGCTGCGGCCTGCACAGCACGTCCGCGCCGGTCTCTGCAAAGAGCCTGGCCGCACTAGCGAGAAGAAGGCGGCCCGGGACCTCACAGTGACCGTCGATGAAGAGAACGACGTCTCCCTTTGCCGCCCTCGCGCCTGCATTTCGCCCGGCGCTCGAGAGTTTCTTCTCGTTGTGCAAGAGAGTGACGTTTGAATGGGCGGTCGCGAAGCGGCTCACGACCTCGGCCGTCTTGTCGGTGGAACCTCCGTCGACGACAACGATCTCGAACATGTCTTCCGGGAATTCCTGCTCAAGGAGGGAGCCGAGCACCTCACCGATGTGTCTCTCCTCATCCAGCACCGGAAGCACAACGCTGATGCGGCGCGGACCGGCCGTCATTCGAACGCCTCCCGTCACGTCTTCGAGTACAAATTCGTCAGAAGCTCGAACTGTCTCTCGAACGAGAATTCGCTGCGGACTTTGTCGCGTCCGGCCTCCCCGAGCCTATTCGCAAGCTCGGGAGCCGTCAGCAGTTTCAGAATCGCACCGGCGAGCTCTCGGCTCCGCCCGGGCGCCACGAGCAGGCCGGTCGCACCGTCTACGACGACGTCGGGGACTCCCCCGACCCTCGTCGCTACGACGGGACGCGCCGACGCCAGCGCTTCAAGAAGCACGTTGGGCAGACCCTCGCTCAGCGACGGCAGCACGAAGACGCAAGCGTCTCGCACTCTGGCGGCGAAGTCAGGGACGAATCCCATGAATCGCACGTAGCCACTGCAGCCTGCCATTCGACAATGCTCTCTCAGCTTGCGACCGAGCGGCCCATCACCGTATATGTGTAGCTCCGCTTGCGGCACGATGGTCCTCACTTGCGGCATGGCCTCAATGAGGAATATGTGGCCCTTCTCGGGCGAAAGTCTCCCGGCCGTTGCGATGACGACACCCGGGCCCCGGGCCCCGCCTTGCACCGAGTCCCTGCCGTCTTGGCGCCCGCCCTCCGCCGCCGAAACGTCAACCGCGTTCCAGATCATTGAGATCTTCGCTTCAGGAAGCCCACTCGAGACAAACGATGCCTTCTGAGCGGCGGACACCACGACCACGTGATCCACGCGTCCCAGGAGAAGGCGCTCCAGCCTGTGAAAGAGCCTCACCTTGAGGTTCTCGGCAGTCGTCCCGCGGCGGAAGACCACGTGGCGAAGCCGAAGCCCCGCTCTGGCGGCGAGCGAGAGAACGGTGGAGCGGTAGTCGTGCGTGCAGACAACGCCCGGCCTTTCCCGAAGAAAGAGGCGTCTCAGTTCGAGAATCTGCCGGGGATCGTACGAGTTTGAACAGGGAATCGAAACACAGGTAACTCCTCCGGCCCTCGCGCGCCTGACAAGCTCGTTCTCCGCCCGCTTCTCGTGAAAACTGCAGAGGATTGTCGCGATTCCAGCCTCGCGCAGCAGCTCGGCGTGCCGCGTGATCTGCTTCTCGGGTCCACCGAAGAAGTTGCTGGCCCTGATGTGAATTACCCCGGTCTCGCTCACTGAAATCCCTTCGAAAAACCCACTGCAACGACCGTGTTCCCACTGCGGCCTCGGATCACGGTACGCGCCCCACCCAATCTCCGTCTCGATTGAGAAGCCTCCAGTACAGACACCATAGCTGGCGCAGAGCGTCTCGCAGGAGAAACTTCTCGTTAACGTCCCTCTGCGCTCGCGAACCGAGCCTGGTCCTCAGGTGAGAATCCCCGAGAAGTGCCAGGATCGCCTCGCTGAGCGAGGCCGGATTGTCACTCTCGACCAGGCGGCCGCTCCGACCGTCGACCACGATCTCCGGGTTTCCTCCGACGTCGGTCGCGACGACGGCTGAGCCGAGAAAACAATACTCGAGAAGGGCGTTGGAGCACCCTTCACTCCTGGAAGATATGACGGCGACGTCGAAGCCCGGCATCAGAGCGTACGCGTCCCGGCTGAAACCCATGAACCTCACTGCTCCGGCAACGCCAAGGTCGTCCACGAGCTTCTGCAGCTCGTCCCGCAATTCACCTTCGCCGAAAACGCAGAACCGGGCAAGAGGTTCTTCTTTGTAAACTTGTGCGGCGGCACGCAGGAAGACGTCCACGCCTTTCACGAATCTCAGGTTGGAAACGAGCCCGACACTCAAGTCCCGGGGCTTGAGGCCGAGCTTCTGTTTGGCCTCGCCGGGAGGAAGAGCAGTCCCCTCCGGGACCACTATACCATTGTGAATGACAAGCACCTTGCGAGGGGCCACACCCTCGTCGACCAGGACCGACTCTCTCACGGCGTGTGAGTTGGAGAGGATACAGGTGGTTAGTCGGTCAAGCATCCTGACGAGAAACATCTCCAGTTTCTTGCCGGCAAGGCTCCTGACACCGCGTCTGGCAGAGATGACGGCGGGTACTCCGGAAAGACGCGCCGCAACCGTGCCAAGTACGACCGAATCAAAGAACTGCAGATGAGCAACGTCTATCTTCTCACGCCTCATCAGTCTCGACAGGCGAAACAGCGCCGTGACAGACCCCGGCCCCAGGAGCTTTTTCACCTCGAGCACCGTCACCGGGCATTTGAAACCGTCCGGCACCTCGCCGCGAAGGAGACAGAGGAATGGATTCACGAAATTCCTGTCCGCGTTCCGAATCGTGCTCTCCAGCTGTGTCTCCGTGCCTCCCGCATACTCGGGGTGAAGGTAGTCTATGACGTAGAGAACGTTCATTTTCCTGCGCTGGGTCGCGAGCGCGGCGAGTCTCCTTTGCCGCCGCCTGCCGACCACGTACTCCAGGGCCAGAAGGCAAGAAAATACGGAAAGCGGCAGTTCTTCGTAGCCGCCCGGTGCCTCCACACGGGGCAGGAGAAACTGCCTCCCCTGGGGTCTGATCACGCCTCGCACGGTCGTGAACGCCGCCCTGTATCCCACCGCCTGCGCAAGAGACCCGTCGTCCGGTCTGAAATCCGCGCTCGTGCCGGTGGGGAATGCGAAGTACTCAACGGGTCTTTCGGTGATTTCCTCAAGCATGTGCTTCGACGTCAGAAGCTCTCTGCGCGCTCCCTCTCTGGAGAGCAAGGAAAAGGCCTCGTGGGTGTGACCGTGAGAGCCGATTTCGACCCCGGCCTTCGCGAGGGCCCTGACGTCTTCTTTCTCAAGATAGCAGCCGCGCGGCCGCAAGTCCTCGATTCTGAACCCGTTCAGCGCGGCGAGCTCTCGAATCGCGGCCTCCCTCCTTCGGGCCGGGAGATAGCGCAGATAAGATTTGAGTCTTATTACGGCGTCGCGTTTGAGGGTGAAGGAACTCGCCTCCGGCATCGTCCCATAGCCCAGATACCTCGGCAGACGTATGCTGCTTGCCCTGACGACAAGCTGCTCGACGATGTCGGTCCACACGACGAACGAAGGGTCCAGAGTCTTGGTTATGACAAAAACTGTTGAGCTCACACCGTACTTGCTCAGCACCGGAAGGGCGCGCGTCAGGTAACTCTTCCGCCCGTCGTCAAACGTGACTGCCGCCATCCGCTCGTCGTAACGCCTCTTTCCCTCGGAGGCCTCAATCACCTCGCGAAGAGGCACCACCTTGAAGTTATCCTTCAGAAACCGAATGGTCTCTTCGAAGGCATCGATGCTGATTCCGTAAGTCAGTTCTTCCTCGCTCGAGAACACGTCGTGAAACGTGACGACGCACGCGCATTGACCTGAGACAAGCGGCGCGAGTCTCTGTCTCACAAATGAGAAAACGCCCGCTTTCTCGGCCGCCTGACACAGTGAGAACAGGGGCCTGCGCCTGTGCGGGCTGCTGAACGTTCGTCGATGCTGGTTACCCAATCCTCCGTCTCCTCAAGAGCGTCTTGAGCGGCCCCACGATTCCCCTCTCGACGGAGACGAGAATACGCCTCAAGCGCGCTCTGTCAATGGACAAAGATGTCATGAAGGGGGGTTCTGCGGGCGCTGCGCGTAGCCCTCTCGCAGCGGT
>JAZDPI010000223.1:0-3166 GCA_043797775.1 Candidatus Eiseniibacteriota bacterium | reverse complement strand
CACACAGAAACAAGAATGCGGTCATTGTGGCAACGTGGCTCCCATGCAGATTGTTCAAGAATACTCGCAGGTACAGAGCTACGAAGACCCGCAGTCAGGCTTTTCCTGGGACGCAGGTCCTGTTTACGAGTTGCTGTGCTGCCCAGCTTGTCGCCAAATCACACTTAGAACCTGCTACTGGCACCAGATAATCCATGACGAGACCGAGCCCAAGTACAAAGTCCTCTATCCCCTTACTATAGCCTCTCCGCACGGGCTGCCTCCGGCTGTCCGGAGAGCCTACGACGCAGCCAAGAAGGTCAAGTCCATTGATGCAAACGCGTACGGGGTTCTGCTGGGCCGTCTCCTTGAGCACGTCTGCCAAGACAGGCGTGCCTCGGGCCGATCCCTTGCAGAAAAGCTATCGGATCTTCGGAATAGAGGTGAAATTCCCGATAAACTTGCTCGAGTAGCACACAGTCTGAGGGACTTGAGGAATATTGGCGCGCACGCGACCGTGGGGGAGCTCTCTCCCGGCGAGATACCAATTCTGGATACTCTCTGCAGAGCGTTGCTAGAATACGTGTACAGCGCTCCGTTCATGGTGCAGCAAGCCGAAAGGCGAGTGGCGGCTCTGAAGAAATCACCCTCAAGGATCAAGGCTGCCAGGCGTAAGAGAGCATCTAACGAGACTGTCGAAAAAGTGGGGAGGGGCAGTAGTTGAGTAGGTCTTGAGTTGTGTGATTTTAATTAGATCCTGCAGGTAGTTCTGTGGTATAGGAGTAGTCATAGGTTAGAGAAAGGTGGTACCCGACATGGCCAGATACAAGCCCTATGACTACGATCAGGCGCTCCTTCTTCCTGTGTGCCTTCAAGAACAGTTGATTCCGGGAACCCTCGAGTTCGCTATCCACACGCTTGTTGAATCTCGTATGGAGACTTCCGTCTTCGACAGTCAGTTCATCAACGACGACACCGGTCGGTTGGCCTACGACCCCAAGGTACTTCTTAAGGTAGTTCTGGTTGCGTATTCTCGGGGGATCATCTCTTCCCGTAGGATTGAGCAGGCGTGTCGGGAGAACGTTACGTTCATGGCATTAGCGTGTGGGCAGGTTCCGGACCACAGCACCATTGCTGGCTTCATCTCGTCCATGAGAGACCAGATTGAGCCTCTTTTCAGGGACGTTTTGCTGGTTTGTGAGGAGGAGAATCTTCTGGGAGGAATCACGTTTGCGCTTGACGGGTGCAAGCTTCCCTCGAATGCCTCGAGGGAGTGGAGCGGTACGTTTTCTGAAGGGAAGATTCTGGCGGCCGACAGCAATTACCATAGTCAAGAGAATCTGACGAAGTGCCAGACAGAGAAGATTGATGCCTACATCCCTGACGTCAACTTCCGCAAGAGAGATCCTCGATTCGCCACTCAGGACAGGCACAAGCCGGAGAAGCCAGTAGGTTTTACGGTTGAGGATTTCCAGTACGATGAAGTGAGCGATCGCTACCTCTGTCCCGATGGGAAGGTTCTCAGGTTGCGTGCCAGGAAAGCCAGGATAGGAGACATCTATTTTAGGAGGTACGAGGCAGAGGAACGGGACTGTGCGATTTGCTCTATTAGAGACAAGTGTCTTGAGAGCGGGGCAACGAAGCGTAAGCATCTGGCCGTTGCCTTATCGGAGCAGTCCATTACCCTTCACAGGGCCATGATGAGGAAGATCGATACGGAGGAAGGCCGGCGAGTGTACGGTCTGCGGCTGCCGATTGTGGAGCCGATCTTTGCCAACCTGCGCATCCACAAACGGCTCGATCGCTTCACGCTGAGGGGAAAGGTCAAGGTGAGCATCCAGTGGTTGCTGTATTGCATGGTGCACAATATCGAGAAGATTGTCAATTATGGGTATACATGAGAGCATATCAAGCGAGGGCTACAAGCCGGACGGAAGGAAGGCGGTGAAGATCAGCTTCTTGAAGGGGCTATGACTTCAAAAGCGAGGTCTTGTGGATGGAGCACATCCACCAAAAGGAGTTTTTCGACAGTCTCAGCCCGGCCATACACCTGACGGTCGGGGATGAGATGAAGGCTCTGCGCCGCATCCCTTCGGCCCTTCCCGTTCGCAGGTGAAGCTGGCGTTAGGCAACTTTGCGTCGGGGTTTGAGAACGAAGTTGACACGTACGCCGGCATGCCCGAGCATCTCGATCAGGTTGTCGGTGCTGAAGCGGTCGATCTTGCCGCGCATGAGGTCGCTGATTCTGGGCTGGGTCACACCGAGCCATTTGGCTGCAGCGGCCTGCGTAAGCCGGCGGGCCTTGATGATTTTGGTGAGTTCGATCATCAGGTCTGCCCTTGCTCGGAGATTCTCGGCCTCTTGGGGGGAGAAGCCGAGATCTCGGAACACATTAGCGGATGAATGTCGTGTTTTCATGTCCGTCTAGTTCTCCTTCACGTGTGTGTGGAGGTTCATCATCTCAGCGAAGCGTCTCTTGGCCAAACTGAGATCGCCCTGTCGGGTCTGTCGAGTTCTCTTTTCGAAAGCATGAAGCACGTAGATTGCCTCTGGCATTCGGGCCACGTAGAGAATACGATGTTCAAGTCGTGTGTGAATTCGGATTTCGTAGACTCCGGGCCCGACGGAAGTCATCGTCCTGTAATCGCTTGGCATCAGCCCTGTTTGCACGCGGCGCAGCTGGTAGCCGGCCAGCGTGCGAGCATGAGCTGGAAATGCGCGGAGATCCTCGAGTGAAGAGCCGAGCCACACGAGCGGTCTGTCAAGTGCGTCATGCATGGTGATAGTATACACCAATGTATATATCTATGCAAGCGTTGCCTAACCCGTATGAGGCCTCCGGGCGTCAAGAGATAAAATGAGCCCTTGACCGGTTGGGGGTGGCCGGTTGAGACGGTGTGGACCCGGGGTTCGTTTCCTGACTTAGTTTCTGATTTGTGGTGCGGGCAGCTGTCCTGCACCAAACACGTATGGAGGTTCTGGGTACGTCGGAGACGGACCTGTGAAGGGTTGGCTTCACGACCTAGAAACGCATGAGTTCCCTCGAGCCTTCCCAGTCGAGGGTATGGCTGGATGCTGAGAGGGCATCTGCCAGTTAGTGTCGGGCTTGGCTTAAGGGGCAGGAGCAGAGAACCTTGGGCCATTTATGTTTTGGGAGCGAAGGGGCCATCCAATGAAGCGTGAGGGT
>JAZDPI010000199.1:0-12559 GCA_043797775.1 Candidatus Eiseniibacteriota bacterium | reverse complement strand
CCTTCTCGAGTGCAAGGAGAACTGAAAGAGTGGTCGAGCCGATGAAGAGACTCGCCATAGGCCTCCTCTCCGGGGGGCTCGACAGCAGCCTCGCCCTCCACGTGATCAAGGAGCAGGGCGTAGAGATAGTCGCCCTACATTTTGTGACCCCGTTCTGTCAGTGTTCTCCCAAGGGTTGCGGGAGTGAAGCGGTGGGGGCGGCCCGCAGGCTGGGCATCGAGCTCAAGTCTGAGCACCTGGGCGAGGAATACCTGGCACTGGTGAGAAAGCCCCCGCACGGCTATGGAAGCAACATGAACCCGTGCATCGACTGCCGGATCCTGATGTTCACGAGGGCGAGAGAGTTGATGGAGACCCTGGGCGCGTCTTTCGTTTTCACGGGGGAAGTTCTGGGTGAGAGGCCGATGTCGCAAAGACGTGATTCCATGCGCGTAATAGAGAAGGAATCGGGTCTGGTGGGAAGGCTCCTGAGGCCATTGAGCGCGAAGCTCATGGTCCCGACCAAGGTGGAAGAGGACGGCACGATAGACCGTGAGAGGCTTCTCGCTCTGAGCGGACGTTCGCGCAAGCCCCAGATGAGTCTGGCCCGCGAATACGGCATTAACGATTATCCGTGCCCGGCGGGCGGGTGCCTGCTCACGGATCCCTGTTTTGCGAAGAGGGTGAAGGACCTGGTTGAGCACGACACGCTCACGATGGACAATGCGAAGCTGCTCAGGACGGGACGGCACTTCCGGCTCAGCGACACGTCCAAACTGATCGTCGGCAGAAACGAAGCGGAGAACCGGCAGCTGGAGTCCGTGGCGAGGGAGGGCGACGTCGTGCTGACCATGTTTCCCATACCCGGTCCGGTGGCCCTCCTGAGAGATGGAGACAAGCGGTGCCTCGAGATTTCCGCCGGCATCTGCGCCGCCCACAGCGACGCGAGGCAGGAGAGGGAGGTACCGGTGGCGTGGCGCGACCTGGGCGCAGGGGACACGGGGGTGCTCAATGTGGCGCCCATGGAGCACGCACGGCTGGAGCCGCATCGGATCGCCTAGCGACGGTGGCCGGTACACGATGGGCTCTCGAGACGCAAGGGCTCTCGCGACCGGGAGAAATCAACCGAAGGAACGTGAATGTCGCCTGCTTTCGTCATACTGAGCCTTCCCATACTGCTCTTCTCGGTCATCGTTCACGAGTGCGCGCACGGCCTTGCCGCACTTCGTAACGGGGACACGACCGCAAGAGACGCCGGCAGGATCACGCTCAATCCGCTGCCTCACATCGATCTCTTCGGCACCATCCTCGTTCCGCTGCTGTTTCTAGTGTCTCAGGGGTTCAGGCCCACGGTGCTCATAGGGTGGGCGAAACCGGTTCCGATCAACCCCTACAATCTGAGGCACGGGAGGAGAAGCGACCTGGAGGTCTCACTTTCGGGTCCTCTGTCGAACATCGCGCTCGCCTTTGTCTTCGCCGTTGCCTTTCGATTCCTCCCGCGCCACGGGGGAGAGGGGATTGTGGTTGCCCTTGCTTACATGTTCTTCTACGGGATGCACATCAACTGTCTTCTTGCCGTGTTCAACTTGATTCCGATCCCGCCGCTGGACGGTTCGCACGTGCTGGCCTCCGTGCTCCCGTATGAGGCAGCCGTCCGGTACAGACGGATTTCCGGGTACGGCATGTGGATTATCCTGCTCATCCTCATGTTTCCCCCTCTGAGGTGGATTTTTCTCGAAGTGCCGGTTTCCGTGTTGAGGGCTTTTTTTGAAGTGGTGGCGGGCTCTTATTCTGTGTTATGATGCGGTGTACGGTCCGGAGCGGTTCTAAAACGGGGTTGTCTTTGAACCGGACTGTAGAAGGAAAAGAGAAATGGGAAAGGGTAGAATCCTGAGCGGCATGCGGCCGACGGGGAAACTCCATCTCGGCCACTACGTGGGCGCGCTGCAGAACTGGGTCAAGCTCCAGGCCGAATACGAGAGTTTTCACATGGTCGCTGACTGGCACGCGCTCACGACCAACTATCAGGACACCGGGTGCATAAAGGAGGACACGCTCGAGATGGTGGCCGACTGGGTGGCCGCCGGTCTCGACCCGAACAGGGCCGTCATCTTCGTGCAGTCCAAAGTGAAGGAACACGCCGAGCTTCATCTGCTGTTCTCGATGTTGGTGAACACCGGCAGGCTGGAGAGAAACCCCACCATCAAGGAGGTCATAAGAGACCTGGATCTCGGGGCAAACGTATCCTACGGCCTGCTGGGTTATCCCGTGCTTCAGGCGGCGGACATACTGATATACAAGGCCGACCTTGTTCCCGTCGGAGAGGATCAAGTCTCACACGTGGAACTCACAAGAGAGATAGCAAGACGCTTTAACGGCCTTTACGGCACCGTGTTTCCCGAGCCTCAACCCAAGCTCACGGTCTTTGCCAGGCTTCCGGGCCTTGACGGTAAGAGGATGAGCAAGTCGGTGGGGAATACGATAAACCTGGCGGACGGCCCGGAAGAGATAGAGAAGAAGGTGCGCACGGCGGTCACGGACCCAAAGAAGATCAGGCACGGAGACAAGGGGCATCCCGACGTCTGCAACGTGTTCGCCTACCACCGCGCTTTCAATACCGTCCAGAAGGACGAGATCGAGAAGGACTGTCGCGCAGGAGCGCTGGGCTGCGTCGCGTGCAAGAAGAACGCCGCGGAGAAGGTGGCCGTCGCGCTCGCCTTCGTGAGGGAGAAGCGAACGGCCCTAATGGAGAACCGCCGGACGCTTGATGAGATACTGGCCGAGGGCAATCGGAAGGCGCGGGCCGTGGCGCAGGCCACCATGGCCGAGGTCCGCGACGCGATGAAGCTCTGGGGTGACCGCGACCTCCAGAACGGCTAGGATTCGCGGAACGGCCGAGAATCGTGAAGAGTCAGGACTCCCGGAACGACCGGGGGTTTCTGAAAGGCTGAGACATCGGGAACGACCGGCAGAATATGGCAACTCCGTACCACGTCAAACTGGAACGATTCGAAGGCCCTCTCGACCTCCTTCTGCATCTGATAAAGAAGGAAGAGATCGACATTTACGATATTCCTATTGCGCACATCACGCTCCAGTATCTCACGTACATCGAGATGATGCAGATGCTTGATCTGGACGTGGCAGGCGAATTCCTTGTGATGGCCGCGACCCTGATGCGAATCAAGGCAAGGATGCTCCTGCCCGCCACGCCGGAGGAGGAAGAGGAGGAAGAGGATCCGCGCGAGGAGCTCGTCAGGAGGCTTCTGGAGTACAAGAGGTTCAAGGAGGCCGCGGAAGGGCTCAGAGAGCGGGAGGCGCAGCGAAGGCTCCTCTTCGAGAGGGGCTTCCCCGAGATGGCGTTTGAGAACGGAGAGGTCCATCTGGAGGAAGCCACCTTGTTCGATCTCATCGACGCTCTCAGGCTGGCGCTTCTGAGGGTCAGTGAGACCCCGGTTCACGAGATCCAGGCGGACAAACTGGACGTCGTGCGGAGGATCGAGGAGGTGGCCGCGCTGGTCGCCAGGAGGGGCAAGGTCCGTTTTTCGGAGCTACTGGAGGACTGTCGCACGCGTCTGGAGATCGTGGGCACGTTCATAAGCATACTGGAGTTGATCAAGATGGGCCGAGCAGGAGCCGTCCAGAGAGGGCTCTTCGGTGAAATATGGATTTTTTCTTTAGAGGGAAGGCGCATTGGAAGATCGGAACCTGAGACTGATAATTGAGGCCCTCCTGTTCGCAGCGGAGTCACCTCTGACGCTCGCTGAGATAGAGGAGGTAGTGGAAGGTGTCCAGCGCGAGGAGATTCTTCGAGAAATCGGCGAGCTCGCGCAGGAATACGAGCGTACACCTCACGCCATGAAGGTGCTTCAAGTGGCCGGGGGTTTCCAGGTCTGCACCAGGGAGGAGTTCTCCCCGTGGCTGGAGAAATTCAAGAGGAGCAAGAGGCGTGTCCGCCTCTCGAAAGCCGCGCTGGAGACGGCAGCCATCGCCGCCTACAAGCAACCGGTTACGAAAGCCCTGATCGAAGAGATTCGCGGTGTGGACTCTACGGGCACTTTGCACACGCTTTTGGAGCGTGGGCTCGTGACCATAAGGGGAAGGGCAAAGGGGCCCGGGAGGCCGCTTCTGTACGGGACGACGAGGCAGTTTCTACTTCACTTCGGCCTCGACGAGCTAGATGAGCTTCCCAGACTCTCCGAGCTGCAAGAAATCCTTGACGAGAAGGAGGCGTTGGAGCTTGAGGAAGACGGAAGTCCATCGTCTGAATAGGTTTCTTGCCTCCCGAGGGATAGCCAGCAGGAGAAAATGTGACGAACTGATCAAGGACGGCCGGGTGCGCGTGAACGGAAAGACCGTCCTGCTTCCGGGTTCGAAGGTCATTCCGGGCACGGACGTCGTTGAGCTGGACGACTGCCCGGTCGGTGAATCTCCTCTTCCTGCCTACATCCTGCTCAATAAGCCCGCAGGCGTGATAGTGAGCGCGCGAGATTCGAGAAAGAGGCCGACAGTACTCGGCCTGGTACCTGGTTCGTTCGGACGCCTCTTCCCGGTAGGAAGGCTCGACCTGGACACGGAGGGCCTCCTTCTATTGACGAACGACGGGGATCTGGCGTTCAGGCTCACTCATCCGAGCTTCCAGGTGGAGAAGAGGTACGAGGTGGTCGTGAAAGAGGCGCCGCGTCCCGCTCAGATCGCGACGCTCAGGCGCGGCGTGGAGTTTGCGCCGGGGGTTAAGTCCGGGCGCGCGAGAGTGGAGCACGCCGGACCTGCAAAGGAAAGGCATCTCGTCAGACTTGCAATACGTGAGGGCAGAAAGCGCCAGGTGAGATTGATGTGCAGAGCGGTGGGACTCACGGTTCTCTCGCTCGCGAGAACCGGTCTGGGACCGCTGGAGCTGGGAAGTCTTGCAAAGGGGGCCTGGAGGCCGCTTACGCCCGGAGAAATCAAGCGTCTCAAGGCGGCGGTGGCCGGAGCCCCGGCAGGCAGGGGCAGAGCCCGGTCGGGTGGGATCGGAGGGCCGACAGGCGGGGGCCGAACCCGGACGGCCGGGGGCCGGGCAGGCGAAGCTGACAGGAAAATGTAGTTGCCCCACTCCGGGGCTTGTAGTAGAGTGTATCTGTTTGTGCCCAGATTGCTTGGCGCAGGCGCATTCTAGCCCGGAAAGGAGCTCGAGAGTGAGCGTAACGCCCAAGGAACTTGTGAAGGACCATATTCACAGAGTTGCGCCCTATGTTCCCGGCAAGCCGGTCGAGGTTCTCGAGAGAGAGCTCGGCATCAAGAACGCCCTCAAGTTCGCCTCCAACGAGAATCCGCTGGGGCCTTCGCCGCTGGCCATAAAGGCGATAAGAGAAAGCACACACCTGCTCAACAGATACCCGGACGGCGATTCCTACTTTCTCCGAAGGAAGCTGGCTGAGATCTTCCAGCTCCCCATGGAGCAGTTTGTGGTGGGGAATGGGTCGAACGAGCTGATCGAGCTCATCTGCCATCTCTTCCTGGCACCGGGGGACGAAGCGGTACTGGCCAATCCCTCTTTTCCGATGTACAAGATCGCCATCGACCTCATGGGTGCCACTCCGCTCATGGTGCCGGTTACGCCCGATTTCCGGCACGACATCAAGGCGATGGGCGATGCAGTGACGAGAAACACGAAGGTTCTCTTCATATGCAGTCCCAACAATCCGACCGGAACCATCGTGTGGGATTCCGAGGTGGAAGAACTGATGGCGAGGCTTCCCGAGCACGTCGTGGTTGTGTTCGACGAGGCGTACTACGAATACGTTCAGGACAAACGATACGAGGATTCGCTCAAGTACCTCAAGCGCGGCAGGCAGGTGGTGGTGCTCAGGACTTTCTCCAAGGTTTACGCGCTCGCCGGTCTGCGCGTCGGCTACGCCATCGCTTCCGAGGCCATGGCTTCACTTCTGCTGAGGGTCAAGCTGCCCTTCAACATGACCTGTCTGGGGCAGGTGGCTGCGCTCGCAAGTCTCCACGACGAGAAGCAGGTGCCGAGAAGTCTTAAAGTAAACTCTGAAGGGCTGGCCTTCTTGAACGAGAAATTTCTCGAATTCGGATTCGGTGTTGTCGAGTCTTACGCGAACTTCATTCTCGTCGACACCAAGACGGACGGGAAAGCCCTTTGCAGCGACCTGGAGAGACACGGTCTCATTGTCCGTCCGATGTGGCCGTTCGGGCTGGCAGAGGGTTTTGTGAGGATTACCGTGGGAACGCAAAGAGAAAACGAGAGGCTCGTCGAGGGCCTGAAGGAGGTGTTGAAGGGAAGAAAAAGGAAGTAGGAAGCGCAGAGAAACATGAGCAGTGAGTCGAAACATCAACGTGTGTTCACGAAAACTGTAGGGATTTTGGTTTACACAGACTTTTTTGTCTGTCCCCATCAACTTCCTCTTCTGATTTCCTCCCCGGAGGCTTGAGAGGGCCTTCACACCCGTCCCAGATTCCGTCGAGCCCAGTACAAGCAGACGGTGCTCCACGTGGAAGCCTGGCCGGATTTGGGGCCAGGTCCGGTTCCCGTGTTGAAGTATTTGCAGAAAGGGTCGCATGCCGGCACCGCCCCGGTCGGGGAGAGGTGCAACCCTCGGAGCGTTGACTAGTTGAAGGAGCAGAGAAGAAAACTGGTGATTGCGATAGACGGGCCGTCCGGTTCCGGAAAGACCACGACGGCCAGACTCGTGGCGAAGAGACTCGGATATGTTCACGTGGACACCGGGGCGATGTACCGCGCGCTTGCCTTGAAGGCTCTGCGCAGGGGGGTTGACCTCGAGGATGCGTCACAGCTCGAGAGTCTGCTTGCCGCGACCACCATCGATTGCTGCGAACGAAGCGGGGTGTCTTACGTCCTGCTGGATGGTCACGACGTGACGGAGGCCGTCCGGAGAGCCCAGGTGACGACGAAGTCGTCACAGATTGCGGCACTGCCGCAGGTAAGGCGATGGATGGTGGCCAGGCAAAGGAAGCTGGGAGAGGCGGGTGGCGTGGTGATGGAGGGGCGGGACATCGGGACGGTGGTGCTTACGGACGCGGACGTGAAGATTTATCTGGACGCTGCACCCGCAGAGCGAGCCAGGCGCAGGTGGTTGGAGGACAGTAAGAGCGGGACGCAGAGGGGATGGGAGGAGGTGCTGAGAGAGATCTCGGAGCGGGACCACAGAGACATGACGCGCCGCCACTCTCCTCTGGAGGCGGCCCCGGATGCCGTGGTTATCGAGACGTCGGGACTGACGCTGGAGGCACAGGTGGCCCGGGTGCTGGAAGAAATCGAGAAGGCACGCGGGGAAGTCGCGCAGTGAGTCTGACGGACGCTCCCCGGCTGAACGGCCTGCGGTGTGACTAACGAGGCCTCGGGCGTGTGAGCGGGTGCTGGATGGCTAACGATATGCGCAGGAGGTACAGAGTCGCGTGGCACGTTGTCAACGCCATTCTCACGTTGCTCTTCTGCCGGAGGATCGCCGGCAGAGAATTCATCCCTCGGGAGGGGGGGTTCATAGTGGCGTGCAACCACATTTCCTTCTGGGATCCTCCGCTCGTGGGAGCCGCGATTCGGCGAGAGGTCCACTACCTGGCGAAGGAGGAGCTTTTCCGGAACAGGGTCTTTGGGTGGCTCATCACGAATCTCAACGCAATCCCGGTGAGGCGGGGACTGGCGGAGCACTCGAGTATGAAGAGGGCGCTGGGAGTCGTGTCCCGCGGAAGGGGGTTGGTTCTCTTTCCGGAGGGCACCCGGGCAACACGGGGGGAGCTGCTCCCTCCACTGCCGGGCGTCGGACTCCTGGCGGTCAAAGCCGGTGTTGCGGTCGTTCCGGCCTACATAAGGGGTTCGAACGCGATAAAGAGGGCCGTGATTCGTCTGCGGCGGATCGAGCTGACTTTCGGTGAGCCGTACTTGGTGCCTCCCGAGGCGGGAGGGACCGGTTCCAAGGAGCTGTACAGAACGGTCGGCTCTGAGGTCATGAGGCGAATTGCAGAGCTCAAGAGGGCGGCGGAACGTGAGGCCTAGAAGCGTGATACGGGTGTCAATCGCGCCGGGCTCGGGATTCTGTTTCGGGGTCAGGCGGGCCATCCGTCTCGCTGAAAGGGCACTTGAAGAGTCAGGCGGTCCTTTCTACACTCTAGGGGAGCTGATCCACAATCCCCAGGTGGTGGGTGATCTGGAGAGGAGGGGGTTGAGGATTGCGACGACCGTCTCGAAGTTGGGTAGGCGCGGGACGCTCGTCATTCCGTCTCACGGGACGACTCCCGAGGTCGTCAATGAGGCCCGGAAGAAGGGTCTCGAGATCATGGATGCTACGTGCCCTTTCGTGAAGAAGGCACAGGAGCTGGCCTCCCTGCTCTCGGGGGAGGGTTATAGGGTCGTGGTCCTCGGGGATCGCGGCCATCCTGAAGTGGACTCAATCGCGCGAGGGCTCCGGGGTGCCGTCGTCGTCGCCGACGAGAAGGAAGCCCGGGCCCTTAGGAAAGTCTCGAAATTGGGGGTGGTTGCTCAAACTACACAGTCTCTTGAGGCACTCTGCCGCGTTGTGCTGGTTCTTCTCCAGAAAGCACAGGAAGTGCGCGTGTACAACACGATCTGCGGGACGACCTCGCTTCGCCAGGCAGAGGCCCTGAAATTGGCGGGGGAGGTGGATGTGATGGTCGTCGTCGGCGGGCGCAACAGCGCGAACACCGCCAGGCTCTACGATATCTGCCGCAGCAAAGTGAGTAAAACCTACTGGGTCGAGAGAGCCTGCGAGATACGGCGTGCCTGGTTCAGCGGCGCTGTAAACGCCGGCGTGACGGGCGGAGCGTCGACACCCGACTGGCTCGTGCGCGAAGTGGCCAGCAGGATAGTCTCCGCCGGAGACCCGCCGTCGGGTCTAGAGAAGGGGCGTAAAGCGCCCCGAAGAAAACTAAGAAGAAGGGAGAATCGTTCTAATGGTTGACAGCAGTTTTGATGAAAACCTCCCGGTCGAGGAGGACAAGCAGAAAGTCGGAAAGGAGGATGCCGTAAGAGGCGAGCCTTCCTCTGAGGAAGAGCCGTCCGAAGGGGCGAGCTTCCAGGCCGGAAAACGCGAGAAGAGGGTCGAGGAGGCGGATTTCAACGACGACGAAGAGGCTCAGGTCTCGCCCGAGATGGTGGCGCTCTACGAGAACTCGCTCAAGGATCTGGTGGAGGGTGAGATCGTGAAGGGCATCGTCATAAAGCTGGAAGGGGACGACGTGCTCGTGGACGTCGGCTTCAAGTCTGAGGGCATAATCCCGCTGGCCGAGTTTCCGGACAGAGAGAGCGTGCAGCCCGGGATGGAAGTCGAAGTGTATCTCGAGAAGATGGAAGACCAGGACGGGCTCGTCGTGCTTTCCAAGCAGAAGGCGGACTTCGCGAAGGTGTGGGACCGCGTGAAGGATGCTTCTGACGCCGGAAGTGTGGTCGAGGGCAGACTGCTTCGGAAGATCAAGGGCGGTCTGGTGGTGGACCTTTTTGGCGTGGACGCCTTTCTGCCCGGTTCCCAGGTTGCTCTCAGACAGGTGCAGAATGTGGATCAGCTTCTCAATCAGATACTGCGTTTCAAGATAATCAAGCTGAACAAGAGACGCAGGAACATCGTTGTCTCCCGGAGGGTCGTCCTTGAGGAAGAGAGGGCCATGCAGAAGTCCAACATCCTCAAGGAGCTTGCGAAGGATCAGGTGCGCGACGGAGTGGTGAAGAACATCACAGATTTCGGCGCCTTCGTCGATCTCGGGGGCATCGACGGACTGCTGCACGTGACCGACATGTCGTGGGGAAGGGTGAGCCATCCCTCGGAGGTCCTTGCGATCGGGGACAAGATAAAGGTAAAAGTCCTGAGCTTCGAACCCGAGAGGGAGCGCATATCACTTGGATTGAAGCAGCTCACTCCTTATCCGTGGGAGAACGTCGAGGAGAAGTACAAGGTCGGCTCGAAGATCCGCGGCAAGGTCGTCAGCATCACGGATTACGGCGCTTTCATCGAGTTGGAGAAGGGGATCGAGGGATTGATCCACGTGTCCGAGATGTCGTGGACCAGGCACATACGGCACCCGTCAAAGGTGCTTGCGATCGGTGACGCCATAGAAGCCGTGGTGCTCAAGGTCGACAAGGAGAACGAGAAAGTCTCTCTGGGGTTGAAGCAGGTCGAGCCGGACCCGTGGCTGACGTTGGACGAGCGCTATCCCGTCGGGACCAAACTCACCGGGAAGGTTAGGAATCTGACCAACTTCGGCGCGTTTGTCGAAATCGAAGAGGGGATAGACGGACTGGTTCACATCTCCGACATGTCGTGGACGAGGCGCATCTCGCACGCGAGCGAAGTGTTGAAGAAGGGTGACAAGATTGACGTGATCGTCCTGAACATCGACAAGGAGAACAGGCGCATTTCGCTTGGACTCAAGCACGTGATGGAGGATCCGTGGCCTCAGCTCGTGGAGAAATTCCCGCTCAACTCGGCGGTCCGCGGCGCGGTCGTCCGTCTGTTGGAACGTGGTGTCATAGTCGATCTGGGGCAGGACCTAGAGGGCTTTGTGCCGTTTTCGCAGCTTGGCATAGACGACATAAAGAAGCCGACTGACGTGTTCGAGCCCGGGGACAAGCTGAACCTCAAGGTGATTCGAGTGGATCCCGAGGCCAGGCGGATAGTCCTGAGCCTGAGAGCGTACCTGTCGGAGCTCTCCGCTGAGGACTTTGAGGAGTTCAGGCAGAAGTTCCTCGCGAGGAAGCAGGCGTCGCGCGAGGCTTCAGAAGCGACCGGAGAACCCGGAGAGGTTGCCGGCGAGGAGCCGGTTACCGGTGGGGAGCCGGTTGCCGGTGAGAAACCGGCGGTCGGTGGGGAACCGGCGGCCGGGGAACCGGTGGTCGGGGAGGAACCGGTGGCCGGGGAGCCGGCGGAACGCCCTGAGACGCCGGGTGAGGAAACGTCGCCGGAGGTGGCGCCGCCGCCCGAGTCTGGTGAGTCCGATCCGGAAAAGCGAGAGGAACAGGTCGGAGAGCCAGGAGGGGCATAGGCAGTCAGTGGAGGCGTCTGTCAAACTGAATGAGACGAGCTTTCGTCGCTACATTCGGCTGCAAGCTGAACCAGTGCGAGTCGCAGGCCATATCTGAAAAGTTGGCCTCGAAGGGCTTCGTGCTTTGTGCGGCCCCGGGCCGGGCGGACGTCGTGATCATAAACACGTGCAGCGTGACGGGCCAGAGCGACCGCCAGGCCAGGCAGGCCATCCGTTCTCTGCATCGCTCGGCTCCGGGCGCTTGTCTGGTGGTCACGGGCTGCTACGCCGAGCGGGCCCCGCATGAGATCTCGAGCCTCCCGGGCGTCGCGCTCGTGGCGGGCAACGCGGAGAAGGCGCACCTACATGAAACCATAGGGTCTCTGGAGGCGGGGGCGGCTACGCTCCCGCCCACGAGGTCTTCGTCGGGGAGAGAGAGCCCCGCCCGGGCCAGGGCGCTGGTCAAGATTCAGGACGGATGCGATTCGGCGTGCACTTACTGTGTCGTGCCGCAGGTGAGGGGTGCGAGCAGGAGTGTGTCTCGACCGGCGATTCTGGGGGAGATTTCGTCTCTTCGACGCCGTGGTTTTAGGGAGATCGTTCTGACGGGAGCGAGGATAGGCTGCTACGGCCGCGAAGAGGGGCGTAAGGGTGGTCTTGTGAATCTGCTCCAGGAAATACTCCGCGGCGTGCCGGACGTCAGACTCAGACTGAGTTCGCTCGAACCAGGTGAGGTTGCAGATTCGCTTCTCGAGCTAGTGAGAGGGGAGAGGCGGATGTGCAGGCACTTTCACGTTCCGCTTCAGAGCGGGTCGGACGCGGTACTGAGGGCCATGGGAAGGCCTTATTCCGCCGGAGAGTATGCGGAGAGAATAGGGAAGATCCATTCCCGGCTTCCGGATGCGTGTGTCGGCACGGACGTCATCGCGGGGTTTCCGGGTGAGACGGATGTTGACTTCGATAAGACTGTGAGGCTCATCGAAAGGCTGCCGGTGTCCTATCTGCACGTGTTTCCGTTTTCGGAGAGACCCGGAACGCCGGCCGGCGCCATGGGGCCGGTTGTGGAGCGATCGTGTCGGAAGCAAAGAGCAGCGGAGCTTCGGGCCCTCGGAGAGAGGAAGAGGACCCGGTTCGTGGAATCGCAAATCGGCAGTGTTCAGGAGGCGATTGTGGAAGGGCCGGCCGGCCCCGGTCTCTTCAAGGCCACGACGGGCAACTACCTGAGGCTGCTCGTCCGGGGCGCCTCGCTGCTTCCCAGACAGATGATAGAGGTGCAGATCAAGGACACGGCCGACGGTCGCGTTTGCGCCGAGCTGCGCTAGCGAGGGTGCGGGGCGTTGAAGTACTACATCGAGACATACGGTTGCCAGATGAACGTGTACGACTCCGGGAAGGTGGAACAGTTTTTCAGGGAGAGCGGGTTCGAGAAGACCGGTTCTCCCGGCAAAGCGGACGTCATACTGGTGAATACGTGCAGCGTGAGGGAGCACGCGGAGCGGCGGGCACTGGCGAGAATACGGGAGCTGGGTGCCTCGAAATGCGAGAAGGGTGTTCTCGCCGTTTGCGGCTGCATGGCGCAGAGGCTCGG